>SMXJ01000035.1 GCA_004356305.1 Bacteroidota bacterium
TCAACAGAGATTCCCTTTTCTTTGGCGGTATCGAACACGAATTTATCAACTTCAGCCTCAGCAGTGAATTGGCTGGGTATCTCAACTTCTTCCCAATTTTTTACACTTGTATAAACAAGGAGGCTCGCATTATTGTTTAATGAAGAAGATAAGAGAACAGTACTGTCACTAACACTACTATTGACTACTTCTCCGTTAAAAATTTGGATCTCTCCCTGCAGATCTTCCAAGGCGCCAAGTGCATACACATTTTTCATATCCTTCAGCGCATCCAAAGAAATAGTGCCCGCAATATTTCCTGCCATAATTTCCATCAGCGCACCCGAATATTTTACGTTTACTTCAGGATCTGTCTTACAACTACTCAATAATATTATGAGTACACCCGCCAGGATATAGATTTGTTTCATGAAGATTTTTTTTGATTCAGGTACCGATGGTCCCGATAGTTATCGGGATCGGGATTATTCCTTGTGATCAAAAGGCGTATTCCTTTTTTCCAGAGTTACCTGATCTCACTAGTAACTTTCCCACAGCGTAGCATTTTATCGCCGAAATAAGGATTATTTATCTCATTGCTGTTGCTCAACCAATAACCTCCTTTAAAATCGAATGCCATCGGGCAATATTGTTTATAAACGACTCCCGATTCAATAGCCCCATCAAGCATTTTCTCAACCGCTTGGGTGATCATCACAAATCCTTCTCGTTGTATCTCCACATCGGTAGACTCGGTGATGGATTGAGCGGCTAATAACACTTCCTCATCGGCACCGGCATCGGCTAATGCAGTCTTTAAAAGTATGGCTTCACCGGCCGTAGAATTGGGATCACTATTGACCAAGGCAGTCTTTAAATTGATATAACTTTGATAGACCGTTGTGACCTTTGGGTCTTTGAACTTTACTTCGGTCTTCGCGGCGATATAGATTTGATTTGTAGCGATATCCACGGTCACAACCTCAGGATCCCTTTCAGTTTTTTTAGTGTCATTCATACAAGAAATGAATGAGAGGCTTCCTATGGCTGCCAGGAGTATGATGTGCTTTTTCATTTTTCTGAAATTTAAAATGCAAAGATATATTTCTATATCTTCTTCTGAAAATAAAACGCCGGAATTAATAATAATAAAAATAGAGGTTGAATTAAAAATCTCCGAACATAGAACAGCGCTAAATGACCTCCCATTTCCTTAGAATAGATCAAGAAAATAAATGCCATCAACAGTACCACAAAAACGGCTGAGTACAAAAGGGCAGAAATTTTTATGATCTCCTTTTTCATGAATAAGATCCAAAGGATCAACAATGAAATGGTCGTGTTCATGAAAAACCGAAGTGCTACGTTCATCAAAAGCTTCCATATATCAAATTCGGGTAGCATTTGGGTACTATGATCTACCTTAAAAAACCGGATAAGCGGATCATAGAACAGATCATCTTCGTAGGAACGCACCATTATGAGCAACCCAAAAAGCAACACTACCATAATTATTTTGAGTGATCTATTCATGAGCAGGTGATGTTTTTTTTGACAACATTCGAACCCAAAGCATCCAAAGCATGAAGACCATTCCGTAAATAATACCGGGGAAAACGACCCCGTGGAGTACTTGTTCATAATTCGGATATTCGTACAATGCAACCGCCAATAGCGTGATACGAACGATGTTTGCCGCGTAAATAATTACAGCCCCTGCAAAAATAAACAAAGCGGTTTTCCTTCTTTTTTCGGCGAAAGCAATGATAAAAGCGATGAACAAAATAATGATACTCATCGCATTACAACCTTCAATGATACGAGCCAAATACTGCCCTTCCACAAAAAGTTTCATGGTGGGTTGAGCTTCGTGAGGTACGATGACTGCGTGGTAGCCGATGCCATTTAACAGCGTACTGCTCTGTTTCGCAACGAGATGAGTAATATAATCCGGTGGATAGATAGACTCTTCAGATAAATTTAGATAGACGGAATATAAAACAGTCAACACCAGATAGGTCCCCAAAAAGAGAAGGACGAATCGGATTACAGATCTATATTTTACAAGCAGATTTTTCAACTATGAATTATTAACAGGCTGCAACCAAGATATAAAAAATCGACTCCAAACTTCAGCCCCGGCCTTGTGAGTAAAAATATAGAATTAGAATTTGGGAATTGAACCGCATATAAAATACATTTACCCAAAAATTATAAACAGTGACTTTTGAAAGCCTAAAACCCCGGTTAGCTAACATAATTTCAGCTACTCCATTTTCAGTGACAGATAAACTTACCCAAGTTTGTGAATTACTTCAAACCTCATTACCTTTTTATAATTGGGTAGGATTTTACTTTGCCGATGAAGCTGAAAAAACACTGCACCTCAAAGCATTTGCCGGAGCATCTACCGAGCATACGGTAATTCCGTTCGGAAAGGGAATATGTGGTCAGGTGGCCGAAAGTAATACTAATTTTGTCGTAGGAGATGTGCAGGCGCAAGACAATTATATTGCGTGTGATATAGCTGTCAAGGCTGAAATTGTAATTCCATTGTTCAAGGACGGTAAAAATATTGGACAGATCGATATCGATTCACATACAGACTATCCATTTACGGCAAAAGATGAGCGTTTTTTGGAATGGGTGAATGAAAAGGTAGCCGAAATTCTTTAAATTTTAATAACCCGTGCGAATGGCCTCTACAGGATCGAGTCTTGAAGCTGAAATTGCAGGGACAATTCCACTGATTAGTCCTATTCCGGCTGCGATCGTCGTTCCGATAAACATATTCCAGGGAGAGAGGACAAACTCAAAATCACCTGTAAAGGATGAAGCGATCAGGGAACCGATATACACGAAGAAAAGGCCTATCAAGCCACCGATAATGGCCAGGATCATAGCTTCGAACAAGAACTGAAGTAATATAAACCTGTTCTTGGCGCCCAACGATTTTTGAATCCCGATTAGGTTGGTTCGTTCCTTCACGCTAACAAACATAATATTGGCAATTCCAAAACCCCCTACCAACAGTGAGAAAGCGCTAATAATTAGTCCTATCCAATTCATTGTACCCGTTATATTATCGATAGCATCGGTAAATCCCTGTAATTGATTCACAAAAAAAGTGTCGATCTCATCAGGTCTGAGCCCGCGAAACAATCGCAGTTTTTGACTTAGTATCGCGATGAACTCGTCATTATCCACTCGCTTATCAGGTTTTATTATAATGAAGGGGAAAAGATTTTCATTGCTGGCACCAAATAACTTACGTATGATATTGACCGGAAGAAATACAGCAGTATCCTTAGAGTCACCCAGGGCCATACCCTCTTTTTTCAAGACCCCGATAACAGTGAACTTTCTACCGTAAAGTCTAACCTTTTTACCCAAAGATTTCTCAGGCGAAGTAAATAACGAATTCGCAATTTCGTCTCCTAAAACTATGACTTTGGTACCATTGTTAGACTCCAACTCATTGAAAAAACGGCCTTCTTGAATTTTTAGATCCTCTATGTCATAATACTCATGGGTAATCGCTCCTATGGAAACATTTTCCACCGACTTATCCTCATACCTGATCGTTTCATTCTGTACATTCAAAGTATAGGAAATAGCCTCAATATCAGGCATGTTTCTCTTTAAATACTGATACTCCTCAAATGTTGCGGCAGGAAATTGCCGCCATTTCCATCGCGGCACATCGGTAGGCCCGAAAGAAAAATGGCCCAGATAAATTGTACTGTTATCCAAACCACTTATACTGCCTTCAATCTCTTTTTTTAAAGAATCTACCGCAGCAAATACCGCTATGATTGAAAAGATGCCAATGGACACTCCAAGCAAGGAAAGAAACGTTCTCAACTTATTGTTTCTCAGCGCATTTAATGCAAAAGTTAAACTTTCCTTTAATACCCGAAGATAGATTAACATGGGCTTCAGCTGGTGGTTTTATATTATAATAAAGATAAGTCTTTTTCAGGCAACATATGTTACAGAAATCCTTAGTATTTGTGTACTTTTGAATCTTTAATTCTCGCAATAAAAATTTTCATGGCAGACTCGAAAAAAATCACTTCCGCGATAATTTCGGTTTATCACAAAGATGGCCTGGCTCCAATCGTAAAAAAATTGGATGAACTGGGAGTAGTTCTCTATTCTACGGGGGGAACCGAAAAGTATATCAACGATTTGGGGATTCCCGTGATCCCTGTTGAAAATATCACCGAATATCCTTCCATTTTGGGAGGTCGGGTAAAAACGTTACACCCTAAAGTATTTGGCGGAATTTTAAACCGGCAAGAAAACGAAAGCGACGTGGCTGAAATGGAACAATTCAATATCCCACAGCTGGATCTGGTGATCGTGGATCTATATCCGTTTGATAAAACAGTGGCTTCAGGCGCTGATGAGCAAGAGATCATAGAGCAAATTGATATTGGTGGGATCTCCTTAATTCGTGCTGCTGCAAAAAATTTCAAAGACACTCTTTGCATTTCCTCGATGGAAGACTATGAAGAGGTTTTGAAGATTATTTCTGAAGGGAACGGGAGTACAACTTTAGAGCAAAGAAAGAACTTTGCAGCGAAATCCTTCAACGTATCATCGCACTACGATACTGCTATTTTCAATTATTTCAATAGCGATCATGATATAGTTTCTTTAAAAATAAGTGAGACCCGAGGTAAATTACTTCGATATGGAGAGAATCCACATCAAAAAGGATTTTTCTTTGGAGATTTTGATTCCATGTTTGATAAACTACACGGAAAAGAACTGAGTTATAATAATCTTCTGGACGTAGATGCCGCTGTGAATTTAATGAACGAATTTAAAGATGATGCACCCACATTTGCTATTTTAAAACACAACAATGCCTGTGGAATTTCACAAAGAGATACCATATATCAGGCATACGCAGACGCGTTAGCAGGCGATCCTGTATCGGCCTTTGGAGGTGTATTGATCAGTAATACTGAAATTGATGAATCCACTTCAGAAGAAATCCATAAATTATTCTGCGAGGTTGTGATCGCGCCATCCTACACCGCTAAATCGCTTGAAATCTTAAAAGGGAAAAAGAATCGGATTTTATTAATTCAAAAACTATACGAGTTCCCAAAAACTACGACCAGAAGTTGTTTGAATGGTGCGTTAGTTCAAGACAGAGACACCCTAACCGATTCCGAAGAAAATTTAACACAGGCTACCAACAATAATCCTTCATCAGGTGAGTTAGATGACTTATTATTTGCGTCCAAGATCTGTAAGCATACTAAATCCAATACCATTGTTTTGGCAAAAAACAAACAATTATTCGCCAGCGGTACGGGACAGACTTCAAGAGTGGAAGCGCTACGGCAGGCCATTGAAAAGTCAAGATCGTTTGGTTTTGACCTCAACGGAGCCGTGATGGCCAGTGATGCTTTCTTCCCTTTCCCCGATTGTGTTGAGATCGCGGATAAGGCGGGAATTACTGCTATCATTCAGCCGGGAGGGTCTATAAAGGATGAATTAAGCGTACATTATTGCAACGAAAATAATGTTTCAATGGTATTTACCGGTGTACGTCATTTTAAACACTAATTTATTTACATTTGTAGGAATAGCAAACCAACCGTTTAATTATCAATATTTACACAACATATGGGATTTTTTGACTTCCTGACCGAAGAAATAGCCATCGACCTTGGAACCGCGAACACACTTATCATCCATAATGATAAGGTGGTTGTGGATGCCCCTTCCATCGTTGCGAGAGACCGTACTACCGGAAAAATAATCGCTGTAGGCCGCGAGGCGGCTCGAATGCAAGGTAAAACTCACGAAAATATAAAGACCATCCGTCCATTGAAAGATGGAGTAATTGCCGACTTTGATGCCAGTGAAAAGATGATCAATATGTTCATAAAGGACATTCCTGCACTTAGAAAGAAATGGTTGACCCCTTCATTGCGGATGGTGATTTGTATTCCTAGTGGAATTACCGAAGTGGAGATGCGTGCGGTAAAAGAAAGTGCCGAGCGTGTAAATGGAAAAGAAGTGTATTTGATTCATGAACCTATGGCGGCCGCCATCGGAATTGGCGTGGATATCATGCAACCCAAAGGAAATATGGTCGTGGATATAGGAGGTGGTACAACGGAAATTGCCGTGATTGCTTTAGGTGGGATCGTTTGTGATAAATCCATCAAGATCGCAGGTGATGTGTTTACCAACGACATTGTTTATTATATGCGCACTCAGCACAATCTGTATATTGGGGAGCGTACTGCCGAAAGGGTAAAAATCGAGGTGGGCTCTGCGATAGAAGACCTCGAACATCCACCGGAAGACGTGGGAGTGCAAGGACGTGACCTGCTAACCGGAAAACCAAAGCAAGTTCAAGCATCATATCGAGAAATCGCAAAAGCACTCGACAAATCCATTTTAAGAGTTGAAGATGCCGTTATGGAAACGCTGTCAAAAACCCCTCCCGAACTGGCGGCAGATATTTACAATACCGGCATCTATCTTGCAGGAGGTGGATCGATGTTGCGCGGTTTGGACAAACGTATTTCTCAAAAAACAGATCTGCCTGTTTACATTGCCGAAGACCCATTACGAGTTGTCGTTCATGGAACCGGAATTTGTTTAAAAAACCTCAACAGATATAAAAGTGTATTGATCAAATAAGACTTTACCCTGTTTAATTTATTTTCAAACACTATGGGAAATCATACAATAACATCCCACTCTGTAGCGGGATACATATAAAGAAACCTAATTGATTCAATACATAGATGAACATAATTTCTGGTAACTAGTCTATATTAAAACCCCAACGCCGTGCAACAGATTATCTTTTTTTTCGTTCGGAATAAGTATTTCCTGTTGTTCGCACTCTTGTTTTTTATCTCGTTTGTTTTAACGATCAATTCTCACACCTATCATAAAAGCAAGGTGGTGACTTCGGCCAATTTTCTTTCAGGAGGAATTTATTCGATCAAAAGCAGTATTACAGATTATTTCGATCTGCACCAACAAAACATGACCTTGACGGAAGAAAACAATAGACTCCGCACTCTGTTGTTTAATAGTGGTATGATGGATTCCGAAATGGCCCTGGATTCAATGGTGCTGGATTCCAATTATACCTTTGTCACCGCCCAGGTCATTAACAACAGCTATTCCAAAACCAAGAACAATCTCACCCTTAACCGTGGCTCGAATGATAGTCTAAAAATAGATATGGGGGTTATTTCACCTCAGGGCGTGGTAGGTATTGTGGTTAGCCTTTCCAAGAACTATGCATCGGTTCAGTCTATTTTAAACTCCAACAGTCAGGTAGTGGCAAAATTTAAAAAATCGAATCACTTTGGAACTTTGGTATGGGACGGAAAACAACCCAACATTGTACAATTGATTGAAATACCCCGTCTGGCATCGGTGGTTTTGGGTGATACTATTGTGACCGATGGCAAATCCACTATTTTTCCTCCGGGCATAATGATAGGAAAAGTGCATAATTTTGACCGGAATGAAGGAGATGACTATTACGATATTAATATTGAGCTGTTCACAGATATGACAAGTGTTAAACATGTGTATCTTGTATCACAGCGTGATGCGCCGGAAATAAAAGAACTCGAAAAAACGGTAGAAGATGTGGAGCAATAGTGTGTTGGTCAATATCGTTCGGTTCATCACACTTATTTTAGTGCAGGTCTTACTATTGAACCATGTAAATTTTTTAGGGTATATAAATCCATACATATATCCCTTGTTCATTTTAATTTTCCCACTTAAGGGGAATAAAGGGTTGCTTATCTTTTTAAGCTTTATATTGGGATTGACCATAGACATGTTCGAAGATTCGGGAGGCGTACATGCGGCTGCAAGTGTTTTTATAGCCTGGATTCGCCCCGTGGTACTAAAGTATTCTTTTGGAGTAAGTTATAAGCTTAATACGTTAAAAATAAGTACCGCTCCACTGTCGAAGCAAATCATTTACATTATAATTATGGTGTTTTTTCATCATATGATGTTGTTCTCTATGGAAATTTTTAACGTAAACCACATACTATTAATTTTAAAATCGACGTTATTTTCAGGTATTTTCAGTACCATCATAATGGTGATCAGTATCCTATTATTCAGTAGAAAAAATATATGAGAAAACTATTACTCCTATCGATCGTTCTAATTACCGGAGTTGTTTTCGTCGGTCGGTTATTCTATTTGCAAATTTATGATACTTCATTCCAAAGTCTTTCCGAAGATAATGCCATAAATGTTGTTTATAATTATCCCCAACGCGGTTATATATTTGATCGAAATGGGGAACTTTTGGTTTCCAACCAACCCTCTTATGATGTGATGGTCATTCCCAGAAATGTAAAATCCCTGGACACTTTGGAGTTTTGTGAATTATTAAAAATCACTACGGAAGAATTTAAATCAAAACTGAAAAAAGCTCGTGTTTATTCTCCTCGATTACCGTCGGTAGTGATTCCTCAATTAACCAAATCCGAATATGCTTCTCTTTCGGAAAAATTATTTAAATACAAAGGGTTTTACATTCAGAAAAGATCTTTACGCGATTATCAGGTAGATCACTCGGCGAACGTTTTAGGCTATATTTCCGAAGTAAATGAAGCCATTCTCCAAAAGAATTCATATTACCAAATGGGAGAGATCATTGGAACAGGGGGTGTTGAGAAACAATATGAGAAAGTACTTCGCGGTGTGAAAGGTGTAAAATACATACAGAAGGATCGTTTTAATCGGGATATTGGATCCTATAAGAATGGTAGGTTCGACACTCTTCCCGTGCGTGGAAACGATATTTTACTAACCATCGATAAGGTATTGCAGGAATATGGAGAGGCATTAATGCAAAATAAACGCGGTGGAATAGTAGCTTTGGAACCAGCCACCGGAGAGATATTGGCCTTGATAGCAGCTCCTAATTATGACCCCGGTTTGTTGGTAGGTCGCCAACGATCTAAGAATTTTACCAAATTATACTACGATACCATAGCAAAACCCTTATTCGATAGAGTACTCTCCGGCGAATACCCCCCGGGTTCTCCTTTTAAGGCTTTGACGGCACTGATTGGACTACAGGAAGGAGTGATCGATATTGATGAAAAGATCTCATGTAATGGTGCGTACCATTATGGTGGTAAAAAACCACTGAAATGCCATCATCATAGAAGTCCGTTGAGCATGATCGGTGGCATTGCCAACTCTTGCAACAGTTATTTCGCGACTGTATACCGTAGGACTATTGACCATTACCCTACGCCTCAGGAAGGGATCGATAACTGGAAACGTCATTTGAATAGTTTCGGTTTGGGGCAATATTTGGGATATGACCTGCCTTCAGGGAGGCCCGGAAAGATACCGGGTTCGGAAACATATAATGCTATGTACCAGTATCCAAAATACAAGTGGTACACTCCGGCAACCATTTCCAATGCCATAGGACAAGGGGAAGTATTGATGACTCCTATGCAAATGGTAAATTTCATATCCGTCATTGCTAACAGAGGATGGTATTACAAACCCCATATCCTCAAAAATGTAATAGGCGCCGATACCATCCCCAAACAGTACACTACTAAGATTATAACAACCATTGACCCGGTGCATTTTGAACCTGTGATCGAAGGCCTGTTCGATGTGTACAACTACGGAACCGCTTCGCATCTTAAGGTTAAAGGAATTGAAATTTGTGGCAAGACCGGAACTTCCGAGAACTATACCAAAATAAATGGCAAGCGTACTCAGTTGACAGATCATTCGGTCTTCGTGGCGTTTGCTCCAAGGAACAATCCTAAAATTGCTGTTGCCGTATTTGTTGAGAATGGTTATTGGGGATCGCGTTGGGCGGGACGAATCGCCACCCTAATAATCGAAAAATATATAAATGGCGAGATCACCCGTACTGATCTGGAAACCTATATCCTCGATGGTAGTTTGGAGGAAGAATACGCCAAACCCTACAGCGGTGAACCCTTTTTAATCAATCAATAATGATATCTGCCTCTAGAAATGTAAAATTCGATTGGCTTACGATCTTGTTGTTCGCCGCACTGGTGATCGTGGGGTGGATCAATATTTACTCTGCTTCCTTGAGCGACATAGGGGGTGTATTTGTGGATTTTGATCAGATCTATTTCAAACAGATCATCTGGATAGGATTAAGCATCATCCTGATCATTTTTATATTGGCGCTCGACTCAAAGTTTTACGAACGATTTGCAAGTATTATCTACCTTATCTCCCTGGTTTCGTTACTATTATTGTTTCCCTTCGGAAAAGAGATCTCAGGTGCTACATCATGGTATTCATTCGGTGGTATAAGTATACAACCAAGTGAATTTGCGAAAGCTGCTACCGCTTTGGCTTTGGCTAAATACCTAAGTGATATACAAACCAGTATGAACCGGTTTAAGCATCAATTAAAAGCATTCGCGATAATCGCTTTACCCGTTTTACTGATCATTCCACAGCCTGATCCGGGAAGCGCTTTGGTGTTCAGTATTTTCATATTTACTATGTACCGGGAAGGATTGCATTTTGCGTATTTGCTTTTAGGTTTTTTTGCTGCGCTCTTGTTTATAGGCACATTGACTTTGGGTGTAACCTGGGTGGCCATAATTGTGCTATTGATCGCCGTGGCTATTTATATAAAAAATAGGAAAAAACGCCCCAATATCTTAAAATATAGCACCATATTAATTGCCTGTATCGGCTTTGCCTTTTCTGTAAATTATATATTTAACAACGTCTTTGAACAACGGCATAGAGACCGATTCAATATTGTACTAGGAAAAGAAATAGACGTAAAAGGAATTGGTTATAATACAAATCAGAGCGAGATCGCCATTGGTAGTGGTGGCTGGACAGGAAAGGGCTGGACACAGGGAACACAGACCAAAGGAAACTTCGTTCCGGAACAACACACCGACTATATTTTTAGTACCGTGGGTGAAGAATGGGGGTTTCTGGGTACGGTCCTGGTTGTTCTATTATTTCTTGCGCTCATCGTCAGGGTTCTGGTGTTGGCGGAAAGGCAGCGGTCGAAATTTAGTCGGATCTATGGCTATAGTGTCGCGGCGATTCTTTTCGTTCACTTTTTTGTGAATATTGGGATGGTAACCGGCTTGTTGCCTACCATTGGGATCCCTTTACCTTTCTTTAGTTATGGCGGTTCTAGCCTTTGGGGTTTTACTATTCTGCTTTTTATTTTTGTACGCTTGGATGCTGCCAATTATTATTATACCTGATCCGATCATCGAATATCAATTTACGGCTTGCCGCGTACGCTGATATCTTCACCAAATGCCACAGGATAATTGATTTTGCATTACGATAAAGAGGCGAGCATTTTTTTATAAACTGTGGGGCGTAAAAAAACAATACTAAGGCGTTTTTGATAAGTGATCTGTTCACTGGTTTTTCACATCCAACACATCCCTAAGTGCATTCCCTATCAACATAAAAGCGGTTACCAAACACATGATCGCCAGCCCGGGGATCACAGCCAGATAAGGCTTTCCTAAAATAATATAAGCGTAATGGTCCTTTATAATTCCTCCCCAACTAGGTATTGGAGGCTGAGCCCCTATACCAAGAAAACTCAAGCCACTTTCAATCAGGATGGCACCGGCAAAATTGGCCGCAGAAATAATAATTACGGGCGACAAACTATTGGGTAATATATGTCGGGTTATGATACGCCAATTTGAAAATCCCAGCGCTCTGGCGGCGGTCACGTATTGCATTTCTTTTACACTCATCACCTGTCCTCTCACTACACGCGCTACTTCAACCCACATGGTCAATCCCACGGCTATAAAAACCTGCCAGAAACCTTTCCCAAGCGCCAATGTGATCGCAATAACAAGTAATAAAGTGGGGATGGACCAGGTTACATTAATGAGCCACATTATGGCTGCGTCAACCTTTCCTCCGTAATAGCCGGCGATGGCCCCTAAAGATATCCCGATCAGAAGTGAAATAAACACTGCTACGAAGCCAATTGCCAGCGATATGCGAATCCCGATCAACATACGACTCAATAGATCACGGCCGTATTTGTCGGTACCTAGTATAAATTTTTTTTCTGAAACATAGGTTGACGGTATGGCCTCGACCGAATTGATTTCAGGGAAAGCCGAAAGAAGGTATTCCTTCACCAAACCCGCATTTCCATCGGTAGCATATTCAGTAATAACAATACCATTTTCGGTCAATCTATAACCGGAAATTGGAACTTCGGTGGCTGTTGTTTTCTTTCCGAAGAAAAATACAGAAAAACCATTCTGCTTTTCAACCTTTGAAGGAACCGTAAGCATTTGCACTTCAAATCCCGGTTGTTTTGAGTGGACAGACAAGTGCATCTGATTTGCATTTTGAGATTTATCCGGCGCTAATGCATAGGCGAAAATAGCAACCAGAGTGCAGATCACTAAAAAAGAAAAACTGGAAACGCCCCAAAAGTTTTTCTTGAACTTATGGAGCGCTTTTGCCGTTAACCCTCCTGCACTTTTACTCGTGTCTTGGTTATTCTTGGGAGGGGTTGTTGATGATGCTGCTTTCACATCGTAAATGTAGCTAAAATTAATTTTTTATCTCGGCCACTTTTCCTCTTCTGATGTTATTCAATTTTAAATCTTGCAAAACATTCACGGCTTCTTCTATATATATATCTCCGGCCAAATTTTTGTGCCATCTTTTGCGCTTTTCCCTTAAGATCGTATCCTGTTTCATCCTCACCAACTCATAAGGGAGTGAACTATAGTTCAATTTGTTGTCGTATTCATCGATAGCATCGAACTTTTTGGTTTCTTCTTTTCGTTGTTTGATCCCGGCCATATAGGCATCAAAATTGAGATTTACAATATTTTCATCGCGGTTCTTTTTGATCCATCTGGCATTTTCATCGATCAGACTCAATTGAACACTTTTTGCCATGCGGGCTTTACTTCGATTAATCGTTCCTTCAAAGTCGATGTATCCATCCCAAACCTCATAGATTGCCGGGGAAATTTTATCGTACGGCAACGGATTGTCATAATCCCGTTCCCCTATGTCGATATAGCTGTATCGATCCGGCATAACCACATCACTTTTTACACCTTCGAGTTGAGTAGAACCACCGTTTACCCTATAGAATTTTTGAGTGGTCAATTTCAACGCACCCATGTCCCCCATATCGCTCTTGCGAAGCCACTGGTTGAGATCCACCATATTTTGAACGGTTCCCTTTCCGTAGGACTGCTCACTTCCAATAATAATTCCCCGTTTGTAATCTTGCATCGCGGCAGCCAATATCTCGGATGCCGAGGCTGACAGCTCATTCACCAATATCACTAACGGCCCATCCCAAACCACTTCTTTATCTTCATCTCTCAAAACTTCTTTTCGATTTCCTCCGCTTGCAACTTGCACTATCGGGCCGTCCACAATAAACAATCCTGCAATATCGACAGCTGTTTTTAACGATCCTCCACCATTACCACGAAGGTCCAAAATCAGGCCTTCCATACCTGCTTTTTTAAGGCTTATGACCCCATTTTTTACATCTCTGGCCGCGTTTCGCTCTCCATAGTCTTTCATATCGAAGTAAAAGGCCGGTAGATTGATAAGACCATACTTTTTATCATCTTTTCCGATAACGGCAGATTTGGCGAAGGTCTCTTCCAATTCAACTATATCTCTGGTAATGGTCTCTTCTTCAACGGTGCCATCAACTCGCTTCACGGTAAGAGTCACTTTGGTACCTTTGGGTCCTTTGATAAGCTTCACAGCATCGTCTACGCGCATGCCTATAATACTTACCGGTTCCGATTCATCTTCTTGCTTCACTTTTATTATAACATCACCCACTTCAAGGTGCTCACCACGCCAAACGGGACCTCCGCTTATTATTTCTACCACTCTTATGTAATCATTTCTCTTTTGAAGACGAGCCCCAATTCCTTCCAACTTCCCGCTCATTCTCAGGTCGAAAACATCTCTTTCAGGAGGCGCGAAATAATTAGTATGTGGATCGAATTCTTCTACGAAAACATTTAAAAACTGGGCGAAATAATCCTTGCGTTCCAGGTCGTCCACAAACTCATAATATTCGTCCAGAGAGGTCATGGAAATTTCCCGTGCCTTCACCTCCAACTCAATCAATGTCAATTTTGCATTTTCGCTTTCTATGAACTCTTCACCTTTACTAAAGGCGTATTTCTTATCTGCTTCGGAAATTCTCTTTTCATCTACAAGATCATAATAATTCGAGATCGTAGAGAACTTCAACTGCTTTCTCCAACGTTCTTTCATTTCCTTTTTGGATGATACATATCCAATTTCTTCATAATCCACGTTGATGACTTCTTCTAAGGAATAGTCGAAAACGGTATTTAAAATTTCCTTGTAGAGTTTTTTCGATTCAATCTGTCTTTTTGAATAGCGTTCAAATACCAAATTGAAAAAAGAAAGATCCTTATTTCGTATTTGATCGTCTATTTCAGTTTCATATATACTAAAATCTTCAAGGTCTGAAGCCAAAAAATAACGCTTCAATGGATCCATCGTGTTGATGAAATCTTTATATACCCCGGCAGAAAAGACATTATCCATCTCCTTGGGGTCATAATGGCCTTTCTCAAGCACGTAAGTGATCAAGTCTATGAGAAGCTTGTCTTTATCGGGATCGTTAAATTCCTTGGTAGTAAAACTGCATGAAGCCACAGCCACAAATACAGCAAGCAATAAAACATTTAAGTTCTTTTTCATTAAGCGCATACCATCATTTTATTTAAGGACACCTAAAATATATGAAAAACCGTGCCAATACAGTACAATGATATTAATTTTTTGTTAAACAAATGCTGAAAATTCGGAAATAAGAATTTAGAATTCAGAATTAATAAATGTACTTTTGTCGTAGTGAAACCTCCTGCATGTCTTCTAACAAACCCCTTATTTTAATCACTAATGACGATGGAATTACCGCTCCGGGTATTCGCGCTTTAATAGAAGTGATGAACAAACTGGGAGAAGTTTATGTGGTTGCCCCCAGCTCCCCTCAAAGTGGAATGGGTCACGCCATTACCATAAATGACACCTTATATTGTGATAAAGTAGTGATTGATAAAAACGCCCCGCAAGTGGAGTATAGCTGTAGCGGGACCCCCGCAGACTGCGTAAAATTAGCCACTAGAGAAATTCTAAAACGCAAACCCGATCTTTGTGTGAGTGGTATCAATCACGGGAGTAATTCGTCCATAAATGTTATTTACAGCGGTACCATGAGTGCAGCGATAGAAGCCGGAACTACCGGGATCCCGTCTATCGGATTTTCGTTACTCGATTATTCCATGGAGGCAGATTTTGGACCCGTGAAGAAATTCGTGAAAATTATCGTCCGGCAAGCTTTACAAAATGGAATGCCGAAAGGTGTTGTACTGAATGTCAATTTTCCCAAATTAGCCGAAAAAGACATAAAAGGAATTAAAGTCTGTCGCCAGGCCAATGCGCATTGGATCGAGAATTTCGACAAGCGTACGAATCCGTTGGGGAGAGACTATTATTGGCTTACGGGTGAATTTATTAACGAAGATAAAGGTGAGGATACAGATGAATGGGCGTTGCAACAGGGCTATGTGGCCGTGGTGCCGGTACAATTCGATCTAACGGCTTATCACGCGATAACGGATATTAATTCTTGGGACTTATAGGAATGAAGAAAGAAATTTTAACAGGTTTTTTAGTGGGACTCATCGGTAATTCTTTAGGAATTATTCTTTGCTCTTTTATAATCTCAAAATTGAAAGGTCAGGGTTTTACTGAAACCTTTAACTTGTACTTAAATTCGAGTAATTTATGGATGTTGATCTCCTTAGGAGCCCTGCCCAATTTGGCCGCATTTTTTGGTTTCCTACGTATCAATAGAGAATATAGGGCCCGGGGGGTGTTAATGGCCACTTTCGTAGCAGCGATAACTGCTTATTTGATTTATTTTTTATGAAATACTACCTAATAGCCGGTGAGGCTTCCGGAGATTTACATGGAGCCAATTTAATAGCCGCCATACGAAAGAAAGATGCGGAAGCGCACTTTCGGTATTGGGGTGGCGATCTAATGCAGGCCGAAGGTGGTACGCTCGTAAAACACTATCGTGAATTGGCTTTTATGGGATTCGTGGAAGTTATTTTCAACTTACGGACTATTTTTAAAAACTTAGCCCTCTGTAAAAAAGACATAGAGGGCTTTCGGCCGGATGTGATCATTTTTATAGACTATCCCGGTTTCAATATGCGCATTGCCGAATGGGCAAAGAAAAATGGCTTTGCGACCCATTATTATATTTCTCCACAAATATGGGCATGGAGGGAAGGCCGTATCAAAGCTATAAAGCGTGATGTGGATGCGATGTATGTGATCCTTCCCTTCGAAAAAGAGTTTTACGAAAAGAAACACAACTTTCCGGTGAATTTCGTGGGACATCCATTGATAGATGCCATTGTTAAAAGGGAACAAGTAGATCCCGAAATATTCAGAAAAGAAAACGGGCTTGATGATCGTCCTATAATTGCATTGCTTCCCGGAAGCAGAAAACAAGAAATTTCGAAGATGCTTCAGGTGATGCTATCGGTCACAGAAGATTTTTCAGACTACCAATTCGTTATCGCCGGAGCACCGAGCCAGGCGGCTTCGTTTTATTCCGGATTTATTCAAAACAACAATGTTCATTTACTTCTGAATAAAACTTATGACCTGCTGAGCCTGTCAACCGCGGCTTTGGTCACATCGGGGACAGCTACATTGGAAACGGCATTGTATAAAGTACCACAAGTAGTTTGTTACAAAAGCAGCCGTGTATCCTACGAAATTGCCAAACGGGTGATCAATTTGAAATATATTTCACTGGTTAATCTTATCCTGAACAAACCTGTGGTGACCGAATTGATCCAATCCAATTTTAACACCAAGCGTCTTAAGGAAGAGCTCACCAAAATTTTAGACGATTACCATCGCGCTGTGTTATTCTTAGACTATTATGACCTGGAAAATGATCTTGGGGGCAAAGGAGCGAGTAAAAAAACGGCGAAATTAATCGTGGAATCCATACTTAAAACCAAATAATTTCTCGGTATAAAAAATAGGAACTCAAGGATTCGGGAAGAGATTTAGAAAATTTTTTATAATTTTAGCTAAACCAAATCTACTTTCGTTCAATGAAAAGAATCCTCCTACTAGCGCTGTTTGGGTTAATCCTAAGTTCGTGCGGCTCCTCCCGAAAAACGACAGATACCATTATTATTGGAAATTCGAAGACTTCCGTTTCTTCCGGGAAGATATCCAAAGTAATCAAACATGCTAAGACATTTGAAGGAACTCGTTATAAGTTTGGAGGAACGGACAAACGAGGAATGGATTGCTCCGGTTTGGTGTATGTTTCTTTTAAAGAAGAACAGATCGTGCTTCCCAGAATCTCGCGTGATATGGCCAAAAAAGGCCTTCGAATTAAACTCAAAGAATCGAAAGAAGGCGACCTGGTATTCTTCCGAACTGATAAAAACAAAAATGTTATCAATCACGTAGGCCTCGTTTTGGAAAACAAAAAAGGAGTGATCACATTTATCCATTCTACCACTTCCAGAGGGGTGATCGTTTCCTCTATGGAAGAAAAATACTGGAAAAACGCTTTCGTCCAGGTACGTCGCATGATTTAAATTTGTACTTTTATAGTTCTCCCCCACAGTTGATCTTATCACAAAGAAATTGACTGTTTGAGGATGAAATTCATAAATTTTGCTGTTGTTAAACTCGCCGTATGTCTTGCCGGCGGGATAGTCATTGCCACTATTTTTCCCATCACTTCTTTCCCTTTGTTTAAATGTCTGTTAGTGTGCGTTTCGCTGTTGTTCGTCGTTTGGTTCTTGGAAAGACGAAAATTGCAGCAAGGAATCCTCTTCGGTCTTCTTACTTACATGACAATTTTTGTATTTGGCTATGGCAGTTATCAATTGCGAGATCCTGCTCATCAAAATCGGCATTACTCTCATTTTTATACTGAAAACAATGCATCCTTAATTCAATTGAAAATCAGGGAGGTATTAAAACCTAATCGACGACACCACAAGTATTTTGCAGAACTTTTTAAACTGAATTCTAAAAACGTCCATGGAAAGATTCTCGTAACTATTCTAAAGGATTCAACATCATCAGCCTTCAAAGTTGATGATCTTTTATTGATCTCTTCCGAAATCGAAGAGGTGGCCGGGCCATCAAATCCATATCAGTTCGACTATAAAAAGTACTTGAAAAATTTAGGAGTGTTCCATCAGGTACGGATTTCAGAAAAACAAATTTTACAGAGGTCAAATGGCCCTACATCATTGAGGGGGTTTTCAGAAAACATTCGGAATCATATTATCCATAAATTATCTGAAACACCAATTGAAAAGGCACAAAGGGTAATAATCCAGGCCTTGATATTAGGACAACGAAAGGACATTAGTAAAGAAATGTACGGTGAATATATCGCAGCGGGTGCACTTCATATCCTGGCCGTTTCGGGCTTGCATGTCGGCATACTGTTTCTGATCTTATCATGGCTGTTTAAACCACTCGAGTATTTGAAATTTGGCAAACAAGCTAAATCGGTTTTACTTCTGCTATTTCTATGGGGTTTTGCAATTTTGGCAGGCTTATCACCATCCGTAGTGAGAGCGGTGACAATGTTTTCATTCTTTGGCCTGGCGGGAATGCTGGACCGGCCTACCAATAGTTTCAACACTTTGTTCTTATCATTTTTTACTTTACTCGTTTTCAATCCGAATTGGCTGTATCATGTAGGATTTCAACTGAGTTATTTGGCGGTATTCTTCATTCTTTGGATACAGCCCGAACTATACAAATCGTATATCCCAAAATTTTATCTCGACAAATTGTTGTGGGGTATTATTACCGTAACTCTGGCGGCTCAAATTGGTATTGCACCTCTCAGCTTGTATTACTTTCATCAATTTCCGGGATTGTTTTTTATCACTAACCTGGTCATACTTCCTTTTTTGGCAATTATACTGGCAGGCGGTTTATTGGTGATAATTCTCACCATAATCGGTCAACTGCCAAATTCTCTCGCTTTGGGGTACAATTGGTTGATCAAACAGCTCAATGGTTTTGTACATTGGATCGCTCAACAGCAGACATTTATTTTTACTGATATTTCATTCTCTTTCTCCACCATGATAGCCGGTTACGCTCTCATTTTTGCATTGATCCTATGGTGGAAGCTAAAAACAAACAAAGCGTTCCTATATGTGCCGGCCGTTGTTGCAATATTATTTGGAGTAGGCATATGGGAGAACAGATCTTCAAGTAAGGAACAATTGGTAGTATTCCATAAATCGAGAACCACCTTATTGGGGTATCAAAATGACCGGGTTTTAACCCTCCTTCAAAATGACACCATCAACTATTTCAACCGGTTTCCTATAAGAGATTATCGAGTGGGGAGCCAGGTTACCGGCTTTACTTCAGAATTATTACCCCGGGTTTTCAGGTATCGAAACAAGACCGTACTTCTATTGGACAGTTTGGGTGTATATCCTTCAGAAAAAATAGATATTATACTTCTTACCAACAGTCCTAAAGTGCACCTGGAGCGTTTGATCGATAGCATTCAACCTACACAGATCATAGCCGACGGCAGTAATTACAGGACCTATGTTAAGCGGTGGCACACCACTTGTACGAAAAGAAAAATCCCTTTTCATTACACGGGTGAAAAGGGAGCATATATCTTTGATCGGTGACCTTAGTGATCAGAATGCACCTTTGAAATTCTTTTGATAATCCTGCCAGGCTTCCACAGTGGTTAGCCCTTTATAATCGTCATTGGCTATCATCTTCAGATAGATCTCCAACTCTTGCGGTGACTTATACCCCGGAAGGGACTGAATCAGGGTGCCGTTCTCTTGAAAAAAGACGATACTAGGATAACCCGTCAATTTCAAAGCATCTGCAAAGGAATGAGTCGCATTACGGCCTTTTCTGGCCGGTTGGTAATTGGGATTGGTATAGGTAAAATCCTGATAGGTGATCTCTTCGGGTCCTTCAGCATTGAATTTAACCGGGTAGTAATTCTTGTTGATGAATTTGGCTACTTCTTTATCTCCAAAGGTGTTTTTATCAAGTAATTTACAGGGGCCACACCAAGAGGTGTACACATCCATTATAATTTTCCTGGGTTCTTTTTCCTGGGCTGCTAACGCCTCGTCCATGGACATCCACTTAATTTTTTGTGCATTCGTGGAGCCGGCAATTAGGAGTAGTATTATAAGCAGCATATTTTTCATAAGAAAAAATTATAGGTAATCTTCGGGATGTTCTAACTTTTAAATTCGGGTTCGAAGTTTTGAAAATAATCATCAAATCCCTTCTGGCTTTGTATGGTTTCCCATAGATCTGTTCCAAAGAACTTAAGGTACAATTCCATTTGTTGAGGTGTTTTATAACCTTTCACCCGGTTGATGAGATCGCCATTTTCATCGATAAAAAGTACAGTAGGATATGCGTTGACACCCATATACGTCGCAAATTGATGCCGGCTATTACGTCTTTGGGCTTTTGCCGGGTCATAGCCCGGGTTGGTAAAGGATTGTCCATTAGCACTGATCGTTTCATTACCTTCGGCATTAAATTTCACGGCGTAGAAGTTCTTATTGATGTATGTGATCACATCCTTATTGCTGAAAGTATTTCGATCCAGCAACTTACAAGGTCCACACCAATTGGTATACATATCCACAAAGATCTTTTTTGGAACATTGGCCTGGGCAGCTACGGCCTGGTTCATAGTAAGCCAATCGATCTTTTGCGCAGTCATGGAACCGACAAAGAGCAACGTGGTAAAAAGTACTAAGTATTTCATCAATATGCGTGTATAATGGCTTGTAATATAACAAAAAACGCTCCCAATGGGAACGTTTTTTAGTCGAATGTATTGTTTTTATCTTACGCCGTGCATGAGTTTTTTAAGTAAGGGATTTAATAGAATCGATAGAAATCCAACACCAATAGGTATCAACGTAAAGATCAAAAAGAAGGTGCTCAACGAATATTCAGACGATATTTCGTCGATCATTCCACCCATCGTTGCAGCAGCTTTTTGGCCCACAGCGATTGCGAGAAACCATACCCCAAACATAAATCCGATCATTCGAGCCGGCACCAGTTTACTTAAATAAGATAGCCCAACCGGAGACAGACATAACTCCCCCATAGTATGTAACAAATAGGCTAAAATTAAAAATATCATACTTACCGAAGCAGTCATCGCTCCCGATGGAATACTCGATGCGCCATAGGACAATATGGCAAACCCCAATCCTAACAAAATTAATCCCATACCATATTTCATGGCCGCGCTTGGGTTGTATTTACTCTCCCACCATTTTGAAAATAATGGAGCTAGTGTAATAATGAAGAAAGAATTAAGAATACTAAACCAGGTAGCCTCCACTTCGGTAACCTCGGACGTAAATTTGTTGTACAACCTAAATATGACCAACACCCATAGGCCTGCAAAGGCGATTCCCAATATTATGTTTGAGAGTCCGATTTTTGCGAACGTTTTTTTAGAAAGTAAAATTAATACCCAAGTGATAATAATCAGAGGAATTGTTGTAAGCAGGAGGTCGATTATTTTAAATACCATAGCGGAATTTCCTTCCAAAGTGCGATTCGTATAATCTCCTGCAAATAAAGCCATTGACCCAAGTGATTGTTCAAAAAAAGCAAAGAAAAACACCGTGAATATACCAAATATAGAAACCGCAATTATCCTGTCACGCACCACAGGTAAGTATCGTATAATTCGACTGATCATCAATATCAAAAACGCTAAAAGAGCAAATAAAACAATCACGTTGTTTCCGCTTAGTCCTCCCATTTCAAAAGGTAGTAGATTCACATTCTTGATTTTTTCTAAAGGGTCATTAAAGAGATAAATCAAACCACCGACAGCAGCAAGAACTACCAGAATTTTATCAACCAGTGTAAATGGATTCAATTTTTCATCGGTTACAGGTTCCCTTTGCTCTCCAGGACTTGCTTCATTAATGTTTTGAGGTAACTCAACTTCGTGTACTTTTGAAGGTTTAGCACCAATTTTTCCAAAGAGATTTTTTGCACGCCAAAACTGGAGCATTCCAAGCAGCATAAAAATTCCCGCAAGGCCAAATCCATACGACCATCCATAGGTTTCACCGAGATATCCACAAAGCAACATGCCAAAAAAAGCTCCGGCATTTACCCCCATATAGAAAATGGTATATGCACCATCTTTCTTAGATTCTTTGCCTTTATACATGGTAGAAATAATAGAGGTAATATTAGGTTTGAAAAACCCGGTCCCGATTACTAATAAGGCCAGACCGATATAAAAAGATTCGGTCGTTTCTAATGTCATTGATGCATGACCCGCGGTCATGATCGAACATCCTATAACGACTGCTATTCGGTAGCCTGTGATCTTATCGGCTATCCATCCTCCAATAATCGGAGTCAGATAGAGCAAAGATGCATAGGTGCCAATTAAAGCCAAAGCATGCTCTCGTGGCCAATCCCAACCCGGGTTATCACTTAAAAAAGGTGCCGTTAAGAAAAAAATAAGTAAAATTCGCATTCCGTAGAACGAGAAACGCTCCCACATTTCGGTAAAAAACAGAACAAACAATCCCGCAGGGTGACCCAATACTTTGTCCTTGAATAAATTTTCTATGTCGGTATTCATAAAATCGGTTTTTTAGTTGCTATATAAAAACAGAAAAGCCCTATAGTGATCTATAAGGCTCCTTGAATATTTTTTATTGTTTATCGGCTAATTCGAATCCTTCGGGTTCTTCATAATGCATCTCTCTTTCATCATCTTCAACACCGTGTGTTAAAGCTTCGAATCTTTTTCTTATGGTCATTACTAATAAACCTAAAACTATGCAAAAAACCGCAATACCTGTAAAGATCGTATACTCTCCGAGGCTTTCAGACCATTCTCCCAATAATCCGGCTAGCTTACTTCCAAAACCGGTCATTGCAAAATATACCCCCATCATAATAGAAGCATATTTAAGAGGAGCTAATTTTGTGATAAATGATAAGGCGACCGGAGATAGACATAATTCACCAATCGTATGAAACAAATAAGCTAAAACCAGCCAATACATAGCAGAGGTGCCGGTGGCTTCAAACTGTGCCGTCGCTCCGGTCATAAAAAAGAAACCTCCACCCATAATGATCAAACCTAATATCATTTTGAAAAGTGAAGATGAAAGTTTGTTTTTCAACTTTCTTTTTGCCCAATAGCCTGCAACAAATGTTCCCAATATAACGATGAAAAAGGCATTCAATGATTGAAACCATGTTGCCGGAACTTCCCATCCCATAAATATTCGGTTTGTTTTATATTTAGTATAAATATTCATTAGACCACCTGCCTGTTCAAACGCACCCCAAAAAACTATCACCAATAAAAAGGAAATAAGCAAGACTGCCACCCTATCTTTTTCGATCTTTGTTAAAGGTTTTTTCATCAATTCTTTCTCCTCTTTATCTTTTGAAGCGCCTAAGAAATTACCAACGTGTTTTAGATGTTTTTGACCGATATAGTATTGAACCAAACCGAGAAACATCCCTATTCCGGCTAATCCAAAGCCATAATGCCATCCATAAACCTCCCCAACATATCCAACTATTATACTGGATAAAAACGCCCCTAAATTAATTCCTATATAAAATATAGTAAACCCTTTATCTCTTCTTATATCTCCCTGCTTGTATAGTCCACCAACCATCGTAGAAATATTCGGCTTTAACATCCCTACTCCACAAATGATCAATACCAATCCCGTATAAAAAGCCCACATTTCTTCCACCGCTAAAATGCTGTGTCCCATGACCAAGAGAATTCCTCCAACAAAAACCGATTTTTTTTGACCTAAAAACTTATCTGCAATAATTCCTCCTGGGATTGACATAACGTATACCATCATTGTATACCATCCATATAAAGCTAATGCGTCGCCAGTACTCCATCCTAAACCCGCGTTGCTGTCGGTCGTTAGCCCAACCAAGTATAATACCAAAATAGCGCGCATTCCATAATAAGAAAATCGTTCCCACATTTCGGTAAAAAATAGAACGAACAGTCCTATGGGGTGTCCGAATAATTCCCTCTGGTTTGGTTGTAAAGTAGTTGACATATAATTTGTTGTTAGTTAATAATTATTCTCGTGATCAGTCTTTAATTTCTGTTAGTGCATTCGTAGGTTTCCCTAAGGATTCTTTTATAAAGTTGGTCATTTTGTTATACAAATGAAGCCTTGTATTACCCCCATAGATGCCATGGTTTTTGTCGGGGTACACCAACCAATCGAAATCCTTATTTGCCTGTACCAGGGCTTCGACAAGTCGCCACGTATTTTGAGCATGCACATTATCGTCGGCACTCCCATGAACCAACATAAAATCCCCTTTCATTTTATCTACATGGGTAATGGGTGAGTTATTATCGTAACCGGAGGCATTCTCCTGAGGAGTTTGCATATATCTTTCGGTATAGATGGTATCATAAAAACGCCAGCTGCTAACCGGTGCAACGGCTATAGCCATCGCAAAAGTATCTGCCCCCTGAAATAAGCAGTTACTGGACATAAATCCTCCGTAGCTCCAGCCCCAAATTCCTATACGGGATGCGTCTATATATGGAAGCTTACCTAGTTCTTGTGCCACACTAATTTGGTCTTCAACTTCATACTTACCCAATTCTTTCTGAGTCATTTTCTTGAAGTCCCGACCTTTTAAACCCGTTCCACGGCCATCAACACAAACTATAATATAGCCCTGCTGTGCTAACATCTGGTGCCAGTAATCGTTGGAGCTATTCCAACGATTGGCTACTTGCTGAGATCCCGGACCGGAATATTGATACATCAGCAACGGATATCTTTTATTCGGATCAAAATCCAAAGGTTTGATAGTGTACATGTTCAGGTCATACCCATTCACGTGGATGGTTGAAAACTCCTTAGGTGACAATTTGTAGTTGCTGAGTTTATCCTTTAGAGCGTTGTTGTTTTTTATCTCTCGAACGCTATTACCTGTCAAGGCCTCGATAAGTGTGAATTCATAAGGAGTTTCCGTATCGGAGAAAGTATTGATGAAGTATGTATAGTCTGAACTAAAAGCAGCACTGTTATTTCCCAGTTTATGAGTTAAACGCACCTTGTTCTTTCCGGTATTGCTTACGGAGTATACATCGCGGTTGATATTCCCATTTTCAGTACTTTGGTAGTAGATCCGGGCGGTTAACGGGTCAAAACCATAGTAATTGGTTACTTCCCAGTCGCCTTTGGTCACCTGGTTGATCAATGTTCCTTTTTTACTGTAGTGATAGATATGATTCCAGCCGTCCTTTTCACTGGTCCAGATAAAGCTGTTGTCGTTGAGAAAGGCGAGATTGTCTGTAACGTCCACATAAGCGTCATCTCTTTCCTGTAGTATCAATTCTGAAATATTATTCTTCACATCCACAAAAACAAGATCGATGACATCCTGATGACGATTGGTTAATTGTACGCTCAAAATATTGTTGTCATTGGTCCACTTGATACGTGGGATATAGTAACTGTTAAATAATGAAACATCAACATTGGATATCGTTCCGGAATTTAGATCGTATAAATGCAAGGAAACATCCGCATTGGCTTCTCCCGCTTTCGGGTATTTAAACACGGTTTGAGTTTGATAGAGTTCTTTGCCATAAATGTCCATGGAAAATTCGGGAACCTCGGTCTCGTCAAAGCGAATAAAAGCCAGATGTGTACCGTCTTTGCTCCAATCGAAGGCACGGACAAAGGCAAATTCCTCCTCATACACCCAATCTGTAATACCATTAATGATCTTATTTTTAACGCCATCAGTTGTCACCTGTATCACTTTCCCGGAATTTAGATCCTTGTAATATAAATTATTTTTATAGCCATAGGCAACTTTACTACCGTCCGGACTGAAAGTGGGCTCTTGCACCTTGTAATCGGTTAGCAGTGTCAAAGATTTACTCGTGACATCATACACATAATAGGTTCCCAAAGCAGATCTTCTAAACACCTGCTCGATCTTGGTTGACAATAATAATTTCGACTCATCCCCGCTAAATTCGTAGGATATGATGTACGGCACATCCTCCAATTCGCTACTGCTAAACAGCGTCCGTACTTTTTCTCCGCTTTTATAATCAAACACATCTATGGTAGAAACACTCTG
This sequence comes from Bacteroidota bacterium, assembly GCA_004356305.1. Lineage (GTDB taxonomy): Bacteria > Bacteroidota > Bacteroidia > Flavobacteriales > Flavobacteriaceae > Aureisphaera. The sequence goes on from SMXJ01000035.1 coordinate 26,299, forward strand.
TGCTTTGTTGTAATTCAACACGGAATATTCCTTACCGTTTTTGAGAGAACGCAATACATCCAAACGTTCGGTGTGGAATTCCCGGCCCCATATTTCCTCTAAACTAATGTCTTTTTGCTGTGCTGTAAGAGTAGAAAAAGTCGTTATAAAAAACGCCAGCACCGTGAGTGAAAGTAGTCTTTTCAAATTGTTAAAATTTTAATACGCCAAGTTTACTAAATTTTCATTAAAATTCGCTTGTTTTTCTGTTAAATAGTCCTTTAGCACCTCCGCCTACGTTTCGCCACTACATTTCCCGCCTCCATTTCCCGCCTACATTTCCCGCCTACATTTCCCGCCTACATTTTATTTCGGACGGGCAAGTATTTCGGACGGGCAAGTATTGCGGACGGGCATGTAATTCCGACGGGCGGGCACTTCAGACGGACTGGTAGTATTCAGTACATAGTATCAAGTAAAATTTGAGAACCGAATATATTGCGAATCAAATAAATCTTCCTTCTTTCAACGATAAACTTTCAAACCTGCTTCTCAAAACTAATCCCTAATACAACTTTAACAAATTCACCAATAACCCTATCTTTGTTTATTAAATGCTCTAAAGATATGGCGAGTTCCGTTTCAGGATTTTCAAAAAAAACCAAAGAGGAAAAAATACTTTGGTTGGTAGAAAACTACCTCAACAACGACCCTTCTGCTTTTGATATGTTGAAAAGGTATTGGAATCCGGATGTGAAACTCCAGAAACTCCACGACGATTTTATAGAAAATACCCTCACTAATTATTATCTGCCATTCGGGATAGCGCCTAATTTTTTGATCAATGATACTCTCTTTGCTCTGCCTATGGTGGTTGAAGAAAGTTCTGTGGTGGCAGCAGCCAGTAATGCAGCAAAATTTTGGTTGGAGCGTGGTGGATTCAAGGCTGAAATTATCTCAACGGAAAAAAATGGACAGGTACATCTTAATTTCTTCGGAAATGAAAGTGACCTGACTACTTTTTTTACTGAAGTTAAACCGAAATTGATCGAAAGCATATCATCGCTCCAAAAAAACATGAAGGAACGAGGCGGTGGATTGTTGGATATACAACTCATAAACAGCACGGCAGCTCTTGAAGGATACTACCAAATACACTGTACTTTCGAAACCATGAATGCTATGGGTGCTAATTTCATCAATAGTTGTTTAGAAAACATTGCAAATACGTTTGAGACTGAGGCTGAAAGCTTTTCAGCATTTAAAAACACCGATCATTACCCGGAGGTTGTGTTGAGTATCCTTTCCAATTATGCGCCCAACTGTCTGGCCCGGGCTGAAGTACATTGCAAGATCTCAGAATTAGATCAGTTGGCGATCGATGGAGCCACTTTTGCGCATAAATTTGTGAGGGCAGTTGAGATCGCGCAAATAGAAATTCGTCGGGCGGTAACACATAACAAAGGGATCATGAATGGGATAGACGCGCTAGTACTTGCCACAGGAAACGACTTTAGGGCCGTGGAAGCCGGAGCACATGCTTATGCCGCGAAGGACGGCAATTACAAAAGCCTGACCCATGCGAAGGTCGAAGGAGACGAATTTTATTTTTGGATCGAAATACCCTTGGCATTGGGAACAGTGGGAGGGCTAACTTCATTGCATCCTTTGGTGAAATTGGCGTTACGGATTTTGCAGAACCCAGGCGCAAAGGAGTTGATGCAAATTGTCGCTGTAGCAGGTTTGGCACAGAATTTCGCTGCCATTCGATCTTTGGTAACCACAGGGATCCAAAAGGGTCATATGAAAATGCATTTATTGAATATATTGAACCAGCTTGAGGCCACTTCCGAAGAAAAAGAAAAAGCAGTGTTCCATTTCAAAGAAAATACGGTGTCCCATAGTGCTGTGGCTGTCTTTGTGAAGGAGCTGAGGAGTTGATCAGTTATTAGTGATAAGTGATAAATTATTATTGACTATTGATTATTGAAAAATATAAAAATCAGGATCGTACCAACATCCAGGGCACATATAAAGAGTTGAAAAATACATTTTACAGCAACGGTAAATTATTGCTTACGGCAGAGTATGTGGTACTCGACGGAGCCGTCGCACTGGCTATTCCAACCCGGCTGGGTCAATCCTTATTCGTGGAAGCTGTTGAAGGAAAGGAAATAACCTGGGTAAGCCTGGATGAAAATAATGTTATCTGGTTCCAGGGAAATTTTGATAGAATTAAGCTTGAGCCGATCGCTGTTGGTGACGGCGAACGGTATGATGAAATTGCGGTGCACCTGGCTAAGATCCTTCAAATCGCAAAGACGATGAATCCCTCTTTTTTAGCCGAAGATCACGGCTGGAAAATAACCGCTAAACTTCAATTTCCCCGGAACTGGGGACTGGGTAGCTCCTCTACTTTAATCAATAATATTGCCCAGTGGGCCCAAGTGAACGCCTTCGATCTATCGAATAAAAGCTTTGGTGGGAGTGGTTACGATATCGCGGCCGCACAAAACGATAGCCCTGTCTTATTTTCAAGAAATGAAGAAAACCATAGGGTGGAAACGGTGCAATTGCCTTGGCAATTTACCGAAGAGTTATTCTTTGTACACCTCAATCAAAAACAAGATAGCAAGGAAGCGATCACACATTATAGAAGGACCTACAAAAAGAACAAAGTACATTTGGATGCTTTTTCTGAAATCAGCAAAAAGGTCGCCTCTTGTAAAACACTTTCCGAATTTACATCGCTAATGTCCTCGCATGAGGAGCTTATTTCATCCATCATCGACATGCCAACCGTTAAAAAACGCCTATTTCCAGACTATCCCGGATTGATCAAAAGCCTCGGGGCATGGGGTGGTGATTTTGTGTTAGTAGCAGGTAAAGAAGCAGACCAGAACTATTTCAGAAAAAAAGGATACGGTACAATAATTCCTTTCACAAAAATGATGAAATAAAAAAATCCCCCTTTGCTGAAAAGTCCGGGAGGATCATCAGATCAAGAATTCTCTATTTGCTAATAGAAAGCGGCTCTATTATCTTCTATGTCCGCTACTTTTTTCAGTGCTTCATAGACACTGCTATTGATGGCTCCTGCTGCTCCGGTGAACTGGCTCACATAAGCCTCGTAGTTATCCAGGACCGGGGCCTTATTGACCGCCAGGACCTGTACCATATAAACCCCATTTTCACCATCGATCAAATCGGTTAGTTCGCCAACCGTTTTTCCAAATGCCGCTCCCACCACTTCGGGCTCTGTTCCCGCACCTGCTATGGTTGGATTAGACCTGGTCAATGCTAATGCCGATTTTACGACAACATTTTGACTCGAGGCAACCTCTTCCAATATATTCCCGCTAACCGATTCACGGATCTTCAATGCTTTTTTCTTGTTTCTAAGGATAGGAATTACGATTGCCGAGGCTTCTGCAACACTCATCAGAGCTTTTTCAGAATTCTTCCGGGTTAATTGTGCTATAACATATGTATCGCCAACATTGAAACGTTTTACGTCACCTACCTTAACATCTTCCTGAAAGGCCCAATTAATTATGGTGCGATTGTTACCGATACCCGGTAGCGTAGCATCCAGTTTACCGATTTTATTGACGGGTTTTGGAGTGAGCCCATTTTGATCAGCAACTTCATTATAATCACCGTCGCGAGCGGCTTCCTCAAATTTTGCCCCTCTGGAGAAAACATCGTTCCGTGTTTTTTCTGAAGGTTCGATCTCTAAGGTGACCGTGGCTACTTTAATGACTTTTTGCAAATTCTTTTGCCCCTCCACTTCAATAATATGATATCCAAACTGTGTTTCCACAATTCCCATATCACCTGTTTTCTGTTCGAAGGTATAATCTCTGAATGCCACTACCATTTGACCGTAGGGATACCAATCATATCGACCCCCGTCTTCTTTACTACCCTCATCCGAAGTAAATTTCGTCACTAAATCTTCAAATTTAGACCTGTCCGATCTTACAACCTTCAAGATACTATCTGCCGTAATTTTAGCCTGATCTTTATTTCTGGTAATACTGTCTGTTTTGTTGAATCCAATAGGGATCAAAATATGTCTTGCCTTTACCGAATCGGGCATTTGTCTTACACCCACTACTCTGGATAAGTTGAAGGTATTGTCAACTTTATATGGACCATAAACATCGCCTTCAGAAAAAGTAAAAATGCTGTCTTTTATAGAGGCCGGAAGATTATTTTTGTAGAACCAACGATCTACAAAGCTGTTATCTGATTTATCGTTTACGTAAGACTCATAATCCTCTGATGTCTTGAACTCTTCCTTCATATTTTCAATATCCGTTCTTTTTGCTTCAATATCATCAATCGAAGCTTCTTCCAAATAAGAAACATATTGAATATCGACCATGGGATCTATTTCGAACCTGCTTGAATTGGTTTTGATGTAGGCAGTGATCTCTGCTTCAGATATAACGACATCTTCATCGGCAATCTTGGAATAGGGAATATGAACGTACTCAATATTGATCTTATCATTTTCAAAACGATATTGTTGCTCACCTTCCGCTAATGTAGAAACAAACCCTCCCCGTACCATGGCTAAATAATTATTTTGTACGATACTTTGCCTGGTTCTTTCTAAATAATCAATCCAATCTTGTTTTGCGCTTCTCGCTTGCGGGGTATTGGCGTCCAGGCTTCTTTCATATGCGATCAATTTAGCCTCACTATAATATCCATTTTCATCTTGAAACGTCGGGTCGTTTGCCAGAGCATTGCTCAAGGTTTCTTTTAGTTGGTCCTCACTAATTGTGATACCGAGTTCATCGACTTGCTGTTGCATCAAAGTGTTTCTAAGTTCTCGCTGCCAAATCACACTCATGGCTTGAGCCGTAGTGGAATTGGGACCCAACGACCTTTGGTAAGCTTCTACCTGACCCATGAAATCCTGACGGGAAAGGTCAGTACCATTTATAGTTGCTACGGTATCCAGAATACCCTGACCCCCTCCTCCTTTGGTAAGACTGTCACTCACGATGAAGGCAAAAAGTGCCAAAGCTATAATTATAACTAAAAAAATACCTTTTTTACGTATACTGTTTAATATTGCCATCTCTCATTGAAAAATTAATATTCCTTCACGTACGCATTGACGGACGAGAAGGATTGAATTTGATCCCTTTCTTTCAAACAACTCGAACCGGAAGTTCAAAATCCTGAGATCATTTCTAATAGTGGGCGAAATTACCATTTTCCTACCATTAATAAAAAGGTTATTCTTAAAAAATAGGGGATTTGCATAAAAATTAATCCCGGTTATTCTTTTTAACTTCAACCAATTCGATTTTAGTCTTGGAAACCGATACAATTTTTAAGGTGTAACCCTCAATTTTCACGGTTTCATCTTGACGTGGGATCTCTTCAGTGAAATTTACGATCATTCCACCAAGAGTCTCATAGGCGTCATTTTCTGGAAGGGCGAATTTGTAGGTTTCGTTCAAATAATCTACTTCCAGGCGCGCTGAGAACTGATAGTGATCTTTCCCTAATTCTATCTCGATAAGCGCCACCGAATCGTGTTCATCCTCTATCTCTCCAAAAAGTTCTTCGATAATATCCTCGACGGTAATAATACCCGATGTCCCGCCATACTCATCGACGACCACGGCTATACTTTTCCGTTTCTTACTCAGAACATTCAACACATCTTTTGCCAGCATGGTTTCAGGCACAAATACGAGGGGCATCAATATTTTCCTTAGCGATGTGGGTTTTTTAAACAATTCGAAGGAGCGTACATAGCCCAGGATATCATCGATGTTTTTGTTAAAGACCAATATTTTTGAAAGTCCGGTATCCGTAAATAATCTCCCAAGTTCCTTAGGTGTTGTGTGAATTTCCACCGCTACCACTTCTGTCCGTGGAATCATAACCTCCCGGGCTTTTACTTCGGAAAATTCCAATGCATTCTGAAAAATCTGTATCTCACTATCAATTTCGTCCTTTTCATCTATAGATTCGATCTGCTCGCTGATGTAATTTCCAAGTTCCACTTTACTAAAACTCAATTGCACTGCATCTCCTTCGGTCTTAAAAAATACTTTCAGCACCAGATCAGAGATCCAAATGACAAATTCAGAAATAACAGAAAACAGCAAATAGAAGAAATAAGCCGGAACAGCGAAAAATTTTACTAGTTTGTTCGCGTAGATCTGAAAGAAAACCTTGGGTAAAAATTCTGCAGTTATAAGAATGATTATCGTAGAGATAACCGTATGTACGGCTATTCTAAAAAATCCTTCCAGGGGTAAATAATTCATCAGCAACGCCCCCATAAAAAACCCATAAACCACCAGTGCAATATTATTTCCAACCAGCATCGTTGCGATAAATTTTGAAGGCCTTTTGGTGATTTTTTTCAGAATTCGCGCAAGAAAATTGTTTTGTTTTTTCTCTATCTCGATATGAATCTTATTCGCAGAAACATAAGCGATCTCCATTCCGGAAAAAAATGCGGAAAAGATGAGACAAAGTACGATTATAAGTATTGTAAAATCCAAGGTAGCTGATGTTTCAAACGATAGGTCAATTGCGCCCACCCTTAAATGTACAAATTTGAAAGGAAACTATCTTATTACTGATTTCCTTTGTGTTTTTCAAATTTTTTTCTGAACCGGCGTTTAAAGAAATACATAAAGATGGCAAGTACACAGAAGAAGCTAAAAAGATAGGATTGCCCCCGGTCTGTTTCCCAATTTGTGATCACTATGTATATTGAGAAAACCGCCATAATTATGTAGGCGTATTCAAAAAGTTGGTAGATTTTATTGCCCATCGGTGTTTTCGGGTTTGTTTTTGTCTAATATTTGTATTCCGTCATTTTTACGCGACAAAAATACGGTAAAATCTTCATTTGCATCGAATCCTTCCCCATCATTGTAAGATCCGTCGCTAAAAGTAATACGGTAGGGACGATCTGTGAATACCCATTGGTTTTTTTGATCCCAATACAATTGCTCGGCGCTAAGTGTATTTCCATCTGCGGTAATCAGGACCACGTTCTCTCTCAGGTCTACGATATTGGTTTCAGGATATCGCATGGCATAATCTGAAGTCACTGTGCTTTGTTTGCCATCTTTATAAAAACGAACCTCCACCCCATCAGGAAATTCCTGATAGGCAAACTCAAAATTGGAATAGTCCAATAATTTCGGCGCCAGTAAGTTTGTTACTATCTTCCCCGAATCTGTATAGACCAGATTAATATTGATCCCTTCGGCCACGGGAAGGTCATCTTTCAAGTTTAATTTTTGAATGTTCTTATAATTGCCTTCACAAGCAAAAAGCGTGATGGTTACCAAAATAACCACCACGCTTTTCATCTTATGATTTAATGTTATCATTTTATAAAGTTGGAACTCTTACACTTCCGCCTACCCAGCATTTAAATCTAACCGTTTTTCCGGCCATACTTGAGCTGAAGATATCCGTTTTGCTGGGAGCTCGCTGTCTGTAACTGCTTGCAGCTGCTCTTGCGGTATATGCGATGGAAGGTTCTACTCTTGCCGCTTTGTCGGCCAATTGGGCCGCCAACCAGTTGATAGCTCTTTTTTCAAATACGTTGCTTCCACAATTATTTGAACTCTTGGCATACATCTGTGCGATCTTCAAATAGGCACGTCCGGAGTTAGGTTTGATCTCCAATACTTTTCTGTAATAAGTTCTCGCTTTTCCATAGATACCTTTTTTCCGGAAATTTTCAGCAATACTGCTATAATAACCTACTTTTCTGTTTGGATCGCTCTCCAATTCCACAGCCTGGTTGTAATAATCCAGTGCTTCACTGCCTTTGCCGGCTTTATCCGCTAATCTGCCTAAATAGAATGCTGAGGCTGCAGACGGTTGTAACGAATGTAATTGTTGTACCATTTGATAGAACAAGGGAGTATCACAATCTTTAGCATTCAATTTACCCGCTGCACTCTTTAACCAACTAACATCATTCTTCTTCTCTTCAAACAATCTTTCGTACAAGGGGATCAAGTTTGTACAATCTGCGATTACACCCAACTTCGCATCCACACTACCTTTGATCTTTCCGTAACTTCCAAGATTTGTTTCGTATCCTTTTAATCGTTTCTTCTCCTTTGAAGAAAGCACAGTTCCTGCTTCTTCTTTATCGATAAGCTGAGATAATTTGCTGGCATATTTACGTTCTTCTTTATCGATCTTTTCCTGAATCACATCATAAAGGTAGAATACCTCCAGGATATCTTTCTGACCTGCTTCGAATAAGTCCTTTGCTAAAGAGAAATAGGTGTACAAACTCTTAGGGCTTGTAAATGTTTCTTCATCCTTCTTATAAGCGGCATCAAAACCATCAAACTGCTCTTGCATGGTTCCTATTTTGTTGTCGTATTTTAATTGTGAGACTTTTGCCATATTCTTACCAACTTTGGTCTTGGCCGGGAAATTAGTCAATTGAAGGTCAAAGTTCTTTTCATAATCTGCAACCCTGGACAAATCGCCTTTCTCTACAAAATATTTGAACATTCTCTCGGCATATTGATAGGTAGCTATATTATATTTTGGACATTCACTTATCACTTTATTGTAATGAGGCAGTGCCGCTGCATAATTCTTTGCCTTAGCAGGTTCAATAAATAAAGAAGCTGTGGTGACACATTCGTCCATTTGTGCTAGTGCCTTTCCGCTAAAGGTAACGGCTAAAACAGCTAGTAATAAAGTAACTTTCGTTTTCATCGTGCTAGTTTTTATTCTATTAATCATAATATCTTTTTTCAAACCATCTGTCATTGAGTGACAAACTTATGAAAGTATTAAAAAAAGTTTCTTTAACCAATCCGGCATTTGTTGTTCCTCTTCTTCCGAGTTCAAAACTAAGGTTGATATTTGAGAACAATCTACCTACCGGCAATCCTACTCCAAAAGATATGCCAAACTCATTGATCGCTTCGCCATTGATGACTATACCTGTTTCTTCAAAACGGAAACCTCCGCGATAAACCACTCGCTTCCAAAAACTTCCAAGGCTATTGTAATTAGGAATATAAAAACCTCCTATTTTGAATTTATTCCCATCCACGAACGAAACATTTTCCAAATCAAAAGTCCGATTGGTAAAATTACTTGTTTTTTGCGAAGTAAACTCACCTCCAACGAACCATTTTTTTGGTTTCCCGATTCCGCCACCCAGAGATATCTGTGATGGAAATGTAAAGTCTGTGTCCATTACATCAATATCTCTACTATCAATGGGTGTTACCGTACCGGATGGAAGTGTGAGCGTAGTTTCGAGAACTCTAGTATTTTCTGATTTAAACTGAGTTTCGGGAGTAAAAACGACGGACGATATTAATTCGAGGCCCTCAGAGATCATGGTTTTATAGATAGCCCCAAAATTGTAACTAAACCCTGCAAGGTTGGATACGTTCGTTTCCCTGGTGCCAAACTGCACACCTTCTTGTTCAGTTGAGGCTATATTTTCGATATTTCCAAAATTATAATTAGCATCTACGCCCATACTAAAATGGGGTGTTATTTGATAAGCAAGCTGAAAAAATGCTTTATTCAAACCACCCGTACCCTCGTATCGGGTGACGCTGTCTTCATTCTCATTTTGCAATTTATAACCTGAAGACGTATAGGGGATCAATCCAAAACTAGCTCCAAATTTACCCATGGGAATACCTAAAGCCAGATAATCCAATGAAGTGGTAGTGGCATTCTGCGATTCACTTGATGTTGATAGGGTGTTGAACTGATGACTGCCGGCCAGAGAATAGGTCACCAGTTGCAGTCCGGCGACCGCTGCCGGGTTCTGAATATTCAAGTGGATACTATCGCTATAAACACCTATTCCGCCCATCGCTCTATTCTCTATTGTCCCTTTGAACTTGAGGGTACCGATACCAAAAAAAGAATAGGGAGATGTGGTTCCCTGTTGGGCCATAGCCAACCCGGTTATCAACAGCATGAATGCAATAAAAACTCGCTTCAACATCTATCCTTGTTAATTTCTAAAATGTAGTTCAATCCCTCTAACAAAAAATTGGAGTTGGCAAAGGTGTCATTTTTTATGCTATCTCGCAAAAAATGAGCGTCTCCTCCTGTTAAAATCACTGTTAAATTGGAAAAGTTTTTTTTATACTCATCAACAAACCCGTTCAATTCATTTATAACACCTTGTATAACGCCAATATGCATGGAGTTATTTGTGGAATCACCTACGCGGTTTTTAAGGATCTCAGGTTTCAGAAGGGGAAGGTTGGAGGTAAAGGTATGCATTGCTTTATAACGCATTTCTATACCCGGTGAAATCGCCCCTCCCAAGTAGTTATTTTCGGCCGACAAAAAATCATAGGTGATACAACTTCCCGCATCGATGATGAGCACATTCTTTTCAGGGAACTGTGATGCGGCGGCACTTACCAGTGAGATTCGATCCATTCCCAGGGTTTCCGGTGTGGCATATTGATTTCTGAAAGGTAACTTTGCTTCGCGGGAAAGTATAAACACCGGAGCGACATTTTTCACCGCTAAAATTTCGGCATCAGTAACCTCCCCTACGGCAGAAATAATGCAATGATCGATCTTCGGATACTCTTTAGAGATTTCATTCAAAGAGTTTATAAAGTCCTTTTTAGGCAAAGATCTCTTATGCTGAATTTCGCTCCCCGAAAATACGGCAAGTTTAATGAAGGTATTCCCTACGTCTATTATTAAATTCATCGTGGATTATGAAGGGCTAAAAATACGATTTGAAATGACGTGGAATTGTTAAGACACTATTAAATAAATCGAACTCAAAAGATGTACTGATTTTAATTGAGTTAATGTTTTGAAGTACCTAAAATAGATTTATATTTGCACCCTCCTACACAAAATATGTTGAAGGTTACAGTCCTCAAAGTGCTGTTTTATTGTAAGGTACCTTAGCTCAGTTGGTAGAGCAACGGACTGAAAATCCGTGTGTCCCTGGTTCAATTCCTGGAGGTACCACAATAAATACAAACCCACTCACTTGAGTGGGTTTTTTATTTGAAGCATGCAAGTAAAGTCGGCTTTATGAAGTATGTGAGAATAAAAAACCCACAGCTGAAAGCTTTGTGGTTTGTATTTTGACTTTCGGAGCCAAAGGAACAATTTGCAAAGCGAATTGAACCCTGGAGGTACCACATAGAAAAACCGTAATTAGTTTATTTATAGACTTTTACGGTTTTGTTGTTTTAAATATTGTACGATTAATGTACGGTATGGATTAATTACCTCATCTTTTGGAATCTTTTCAGTCAATTACCATGCATAAAAAATTGTTACTCATAATTACTGTAATTCATTAATAATTGTACTTTTGCGCAAAATTTTTGACATGAAAATTACTCGTTTACTATTAATCATTTACTGTATTACTCTCCTTTTTTCTTCTTGTAACAGTGATGACGATCTAACCTGTATAAATCCGAAAGGGCTTAAAATCTCAGACATTAGATCAGATGGCATAACCATTCGCTGGAGGCTGTGGCGAAATGCAGACAGTTATACCATCGAATATGGTCTTTTAGATTTTGAATTTGGCACTGGTACCCGTAGACTCACAGTCGACCCGGTTTTATTTATTCATGGCCTCCAACCTAACACTAGATACGAATTCTACTTAAGGTCCAATTGTTCAGTTGGTGATGCACAAGAATTTAACGGTCCCAATTCTTTCCTAACACTAGAAGAATAATAGTATTTTATATCTACTCATTTTATTGCCAGGTTTAACGTTCATTTAAATTTCATCTTTACAACTCTTTTCAGCACTCAATTCACTTAACAATCTCCACGCTGAATTATAGCTATTGTTGTGGAACGTATTTATATTATTGCAACACAACTTTAACCACTACATATTGCTTTGGGGTAGTGAGCCGGACAAAATAAATACCTGATGACAATTCATCTCCATTGGTTTTTTCCCCGTTCCAAGGAATAGATTGGTCACCTGAAACCATCCCGTCCAAAAGGGTGTATATTTTTCTACCGTGAATATCGATGACCTCCAACAATACATCTACAGGTTCTTCCAGCCTAAAA
>SMXJ01000036.1 GCA_004356305.1 Bacteroidota bacterium
GATGTCGCAGTGCAACATTGCGTTGCGATAAGGTCGGGTCTTTTTTATTGAATCAACCTATAAACCACAAACAAGATCGATGTAATTCCAGAACCATCTATAATGTATTTTACAAAACCCCCGCAACAGCGATCGCAGTCCGGGCCCCGATCCCGAGTACTCGGGAGGAGTGGTAAGGAGTTGCCCTGCTACTTCGGATAACACGGCATAGCGGGCGGAAATATCTAGTTAAAAAAAATAAATTCCAGGGATTATAAATTCTCTTTTCAGAATACTAGACAAAATAGGCAACAACAACTCCTAATATAATCGAAAGTAATTTGGCTAAATTAAACTTATGATCCTTGCTGCTCTCAAATAAAATGGTGGTTGACACATGGAGAAAGACTCCGATAGCAACCGCATTTATTGGTGTTTCATATTCTCTTAATAGTTCCAATTCAGTCGAAAGCAAGCTTCCTAATGGGGTCATTAACCCAAATAGTAACAGGAATATAATAATGGTCACTTTGTGATAGTTCGCTTTATTGAAAAATAACGCCAAAATAATAGCTATCGGTATTTTATGTATGATCACTCCAATGAGCATACTTTGATTATTCGCTAACGGGAAGCCCTCCAAAAGTGCATGTATCGACAAACTGATAAAAAGTAACCATGGAAATGATCCGGTATCAGAATGTAAATGTACGTGTCCGTGCTCAGCGCCTTTTGAGAAAAAATCAAGGATTATCTGTAGCAAGATCCCACTCATTATGTACAATCCAATCTCCTTGGAGGGGATTGTAAATACCTCGGGCAGCAAATGAAACAGTGTTACCGAAAGCAGGAAAGACCCGCTAAAAGCCAGAATAATGGGCATTTGCCTGATTCCCTTTTTTTGAAATAATCGCGCAATTACATACCCAATGGCAACCGCAAGGAAGGGTGCTAAATAGTTCATCAGTTAAAGATAAGGATTAATCGTTCTGAGGATACCTCGTTATAATCGTTCAATTGATAATCGCCAAAACAATGTTTCAACATAATACCGGTCCGACCGAAATAGCGAAGGAAATCCTTTAAGGTAAGGGCTCTTACTTTTTCGGTGAAATCATATTCCTTTCCTCCATGAGTAAAGTTTATGTTTTTGATAAAATGGTCGTCTTCGAGGTATTTTTCGATATGGAATGTAATGTCATCGATTACTTTAGTTTCATTTGGAACGAGATTTTTGATCACATTACCGGAATTCAAAAAATCGATCACTGCACAACCGTTATCTTTGAGCCCGGCTTTTATTGCTTTAAGCGTTCGCAAATTGTCCTCTTCATCTTCGAAATAGCCAAAACTTGTAAATAAATTAAATATAGCATCGAACTTCTTCTGAAAAGAAAGGCTCATATCATGTTCTATAAATTGAAGGGATTCATTTTCAAATTGTTTTGCGTGCAAAATGCTCGCAGCAGATAGATCTGCTCCAACCACGCGGTATCCAAGTTTATTGAGATAAACAGAATGCCTGCCTTTACCACAGGCCAGGTCCAGTATTTCGCTTTTTTTCGGTAATTTCAAAAAGGTGGTCAAATGATCCATAAAATTTTCCGCCTCTTTATTATCCCTGTCCCTGTACAATATATGGTAATAGGGCGAGTCGAACCATGATGAATACCAAAAATGGCCTGCTTCTTTTTGCATCCTAATTGTTTTGCGGTGCTAAAATACTTTATTTTTGCAGGATTGAAAGAGACATTAGATGGAAAAAAATTTTAAAATGCTGGCTAAAACCTTGTTTGGGTTGGAGGATCTGCTGGCTGAAGAACTCAGGAAATTAGGGGCTTCTAATATTGAAAAAGGTACGAGAAATGTTTCTTTCGAGGGCGATCGTGGTTTCATGTATAAGGCCAACCTTTGTTGTCGCACCGCCATTAAAGTATTGAAACCGATCTCTGCATTTAATGTTTTTACCGAAGAGGATCTGTATAAAAAAGTTTATGAGATCCCCTGGGAGAATTATATGGATGCCAATGGCTCTTTAGCTGTTGATGCCACGGTTTTTTCAAAAAAGTTCACCCATTCCAAATATATTTCCCTCAAAACAAAAGACGCCATCGTAGATCGTTTTCGGGACAAGGAAGGGGAGCGGCCCAATGTGGATCTGGACCATCCAACCCTTCGGATTAACGTTCATATCGACCGGAATATTTGCACCGTTTCCCTGGACAGCTCCGGGCGATCCTTGCATAAGAGGGGCTATAAAGTGGAGAATACTTTCGCGCCTATCAATGAGGTGCTGGCAGCCGGTATGGTGATGCTTGCCGGATGGAACGGACAGTGTGATCTGCTTGACCCCATGTGTGGTGGTGGAACCATTCTAACCGAGGCGGCAATGATCGCCTGTAATATTCCACCCAATTTGAATAGAGAAGAATTTGGCTTTGAGACCTGGAAGGACTTCGATGTTGATCTGTTCGAATTGATCGAAGCTTCTGCGTTGAAGAAGATAAAAGATTTCCATTTTAAGATCTACGGATTTGATAAAGACACCGTTTCGGTACAAAAGGCCAGGAACAATGTAAAGAGCGCCAACCTTCAGGATTTTGTTGAGATCGAAACACAGGATTTTTTTGAAACCAAAAAGGAAGGGGATCGTTATTTATATCTGGTATTTAATCCTCCTTACGACGAGCGGCTCTCTATTTCGAATGTATCAGACTTCTACGCAAGCATAGGAACTACCCTTAAACACGGTTATCCCGGATCACAGGCCTGGATGATCTCTTCAAACATGGAAGCCTTGAAAAGTGTGGGATTACGTCCGTCCAGGCGAATTAAACTATTCAACGGAAAGTTGGAGAGTAAATTCGTTCGCTACGATATGTATCAGGGCAGTAAAAAGGCCAAGAAGCAGGTTACTTCTTGATTATGGGAATTAAATAGGTAATAGAATAGCCATATCCGGCACCATAGTCACTGAAATCATAGGTTCGGTTAAATCCCGGTATGATCAAATTATCAAAATTTACGGGTTTGTCGTCACTTATCAGACGTTTTAGTTCAAGGTGAAGTGACAGGTATAAATTATTGACGATCTCGGTTTTAACACCCACTTGTAATTCCACCCAGCTGGCTGTAAGTCCATTAAATTTTTGTTCCGTAACGATAAACTCCGTCGGGAAAGTGATATCTGAAGTGAATACCCTGTAGCCCGTCAATTCTTGTGAAAAACTTGCCAGACCATATCGTAATCCTGCATAGATGGCATTGTTCATTCCCAACCAGTTGTTGTACATATTGAAGTCGGCCCCCAGTTTTATATAGCTTCCTTTGGTAGTAGCAGTTAAATTCTCCTCATCCCATTCCCGGGTTTCATTTCCAAATTCAGCGGCGGCATAGAATCTTTTCGAAAACCGTAGATCACCCAGCACTTCAAAGCCTGAATAGTCATTTTCGAATGCTGTACGCGCCAATTTGGACAGATCGGCCCCGATGCGCAGCCCGTATTTATGGACCCTTTTAGGAACGCTATCTGTTTTGGAAGCTATTGTTTCTTGTGCCATCATTGAAACAGGCACGAGTAGCATACTAATGGAAAATAATAAGATGTGCTTCATTTTCATTTGCAATGGTGTCATTTAAAATGATAAAGTCCCGAATCCAATTCTCATTTCCTACTTCCGGTTCAACGGCAACTCCCAAGCCGTTGTAAACTGTTTTAAAGGCACAGGCTCTATTCACGTAAATGTCCTGGGTGCTGTATGTAAAGGAAATTATATCGGTATTGGTGTTTATGGAATCGCCACTATTCTTGATGAATTGAAATTCTGAAATCGTAGTACTGGTATTTAGCGGAATTGCGACCAAAGTATCCGAAGTTCCAAGGAAAGCTTCGATGGTGTCCGAATCATTTACCAAAACCCGCAATGATGTGACTGCTTTGATCTCAAGTCGGTTGGTGATGTCTCTGAATTCGATCAATAAAAGGGGGGTGGTGGGAGTGTCTTCGGAACAAATATCATCGAGGGTACAGCCGGCAAAGGCAATTATCAATAAAACTGAAGCGATTATTTTTTTTTTCATTCCCTAATCAGGCTCTTTTTTCCAAAAGTACAACATTTTCCACGTGGTGGGTTTGTGGGAACATATCAACCGGTTGTACCTTTTTAACGCTGTAATGTGAATCCAGTAAAGCCAGATCCCTTGCCTGTGTTGCACTGTTACAGCTTACGTAAACGATCTTTTCGGCATTCAGGCTAATAAGTTGCGTTACAACAGCTTTGTGCATACCATCCCGGGGTGGGTCGGTTATTACTACATCGGGTATGCCATGAGTCGAAATAAATTCAGCATTGAATACTTTTTTCATATCACCGACAAAGAATTCGACATTGTCGATCCCGTTCAATTCTGCATTTTCCTGTGCTGACATAACCGCTTCCGGCACCGACTCTATCCCCACCACTTTCTTAGCATTTTTAGCGATAAATTGAGCGATGGTACCGGTGCCTGTGTATAGGTCGTATACCAATTGGTCACCGGTCAGGCCTGCGAAATCCCGGATTACTTTATATAATTCGTAGGCTTGTTCGCTGTTGGTTTGGTAAAATGACTTGGCTTTGATCTTAAACTTCAAGCCCTCCATTTCTTCGAAGATATGGTCTCTTCCGAAGTAACAAATAACATCCTGATCATAGATGGTATCATTTCCTTTTGAATTGATCACATATTGAAGGGAATTTATCTCCGTAAATTCTTCCGCAACAGCATCCAAAAGTTGTTTGCGCTTTGATTCATCCACTTCATAAAACTGAACGAGGACCATCAGCTCTCCAATACTGCTAATACGGATGATCAGGGTTCGCAGTGAGCCTTCCTGTTTTCTTGTATTGAAAAATGATAAGCCAAACTCTTCCGCCTTGGCTTTTATAAAATTCCGAATCGCATTACTTGGGTCCCGTTGCAGGTGACATTTGTCTATGTCCAGGATCTTATCCCACATCCCGGGAATATGTAACCCCAGGGCGTTCCTGTTTTCGATCACGACATCACTTTCGATCTGCTCTTTGGTCAGCCATTTATTATCGCTAAATGAGAACTCCATTTTATTGCGGTAGAAGTACTGATCTGCTGCACCTAAAATAGGGGAGACATCGGGAATTTCTATTCCCCCCAAACGCTTTAAATTGTTCTCTACTTCCTTCTGTTTGTAATATAGCTGATGTTCATAGCCCATATGTTGCCATTTACAGCCTCCACAGGTACCAAAATAATCACAGACCGGATCGACTCGCTTTTCAGAATATTTTGAAAATGATATCGCGGTTCCTTCGTAATAGGATTTTCGTTGTTTATGGGTTTGAACTGTAGCAATATCGCCCGGGACAGCATTGTTGATGAATACAACCCGGCCATCTTCAGCTCTGGCTACTGCTTTGCCTTTTGCTCCCGCATCTATTACTTCCAGGTTTTCAAGGATCACTCTTTTCTTTCGTCTGGCCATAGGCGCAAAAATAAGAATAGCAATGAAGATAATTATTATTTATTCAGCTAATCTTATCTTAAGAGATAAAAAAATGAACCATTTTATAATTCCGACGTCCTTATGGTAGAGACCAAATGACCATTAGTAATAAAATATTCGATTCGTGGCTTGTTGTACAATGTCAATCCGGTGATGAAAAGGGTATGACGCTGCTAGTAAAGCGATGGCATATGAAATTTTGCAAGCATGCCTATTACTATACCAAGGATCTGGATAGTGCGAAAGATGTCGCTCAGGATAGTTGGAGTATCATCATGAAAAGAATAGGGAGTCTTAAAGACACTAACAAGTTTGGAAGTTGGGCTATGGCTATCGTAACGCGGAAATCCATCGATTGGTTACGAAAACGTAAAAAAGAAACCACGCAAAAAGAATTATATCATGATAACGCTACTATTATTAGTTCTGACGATTTCGTTGAAGATTCTGAGAATGATCTCATTTTGATGAGACAACTCATCGCGCGACTCCCAAAAGAACAACAGCTAGTGCTCACTTTTTTTTATATGGAGGAATTTACGATCAACGAAATAAGTGGAATTTTAAAAGTACCCTCAGGTACTGTAAAATCACGACTATTCAAAGCGAGAGAAAAATTAAAACAAAGTCTAAAAAATAGAAATTATGAAAAATAAATTGGAAAATATTGACAAATTGATCAAGGAATCATTAACTCAGGAAGAAGCGGCATTTTATGCCGAACTCGATGAACAAAACCCGTTTGAAATGCTAGAAGGATTATTTCATGGCAGGAACAGATGGATCATAATATTGATAAATGTTATTCTTTTAATATTTTTCGGACTATTCATTTATTGTTTGATACAATTCTTGAATGCAGAAGCCACAAACGACCTTATTCTATGGGCGGCATCAGGCTTCGCATCATTCGCTATCGTTGGATTTCTTAAACTGTTTACATGGATGCAAATGGACAAAAACGCGATTTTACGTGAGATTAAGCGGTTAGAATTGCAAGTTTCATCCCTGGCCGGGAAAATGTCATAATTGTAGTTAAAGAAGATACTTATATTTAGTAATTTGCCGGCTGAAGGATGATTTCTCTCCGGTAAGCAGGAATCGAGGTTGTTACACTATTAATTTTGAAGAAAACATGTCAGTTTTGGAAAAAACTTCTTCGCAACATGCGATCGATCTGGAGAACAAATACGGAGCCCATAATTATCACTCGTTGCCGGTAGTTTTGAACAGGGGAGAAGGGGTGTTCGTTTGGGATGTGGAAGGTAAAAGATACTACGATTTCCTTTCGGCTTATTCCGCGGTGAATCAA
The DNA here is from genome assembly GCA_004356305.1 of Bacteroidota bacterium. GTDB lineage: Bacteria > Bacteroidota > Bacteroidia > Flavobacteriales > Flavobacteriaceae > Aureisphaera. Next base: position 6,813 of record SMXJ01000036.1, read on the forward strand.
GGGCATTGTCACCCAAAAATCCTCTCGGCTATGATGGCTCAGGCGCAAACCTTATCACTCACTTCCCGTGCTTTTTACAATGATATCCTTGGGAAATATGAGAAATACGTGAATGAATATTTCGGTTATGATAAGCTGTTACCGATGAATACTGGGGCTGAAGCCGTTGAAACTGCTATAAAAATCTGTCGTCGCTGGGGATATGAAAAGAAGGGTATAGCCGAAAATAAAGCAGAGATCATAGTTTGTAAAAATAATTTTCATGGAAGAACTACTACAATTATTTCATTTTCGAACGATCCGGTGGCCCGTGAGAACTTTGGACCCTATACACACGGATTTATTAAGGTAGAATATGACAATTTAGCCGAATTGGAAGAGGCCTTGATTAGCGATAATAATGTAGCCGGGTTCCTGGTGGAGCCAATACAGGGAGAGGCGGGAGTTTATGTACCCGCTGAAGGTTATTTACGTAAGGCAAAGGCAATCTGTGAAAAGCACAATGTGTTATTTATTGCAGACGAAATACAAACAGGAATCGCCCGTACGGGAAAATTGCTGGCAGTTGATCATGAAAACGTGAAACCGGACATCCTGATCTTAGGGAAAGCACTGAGTGGTGGAGCCTACCCGGTCTCGGCCGTATTGGCGAATAACCCGGTTATGGACGTGATCACACCCGGTTCCCACGGTTCTACATTTGGTGGAAATCCTATCGCTGCAGCCGTTGCTATGGCCGCCCTCGATGTGGTTAAAGATGAGAAACTCGCTGAAAATGCGTTTCGTTTGGGAGAGCTCTTCCGAAGTGAATTGAATACTTATATCGAGAAAAGTTCAATTTGCAAATTGGTACGTGGTAAAGGCTTGTTGAATGCAGTCGTTATTAATGAGACCGATGAAAGCGATGCCGCCTGGAATATTTGTCTTAGATTAAAAGAAAATGGCCTATTAGCGAAACCAACACACGGAAATATTATTCGATTTGCGCCTCCTTTGGTAATGACTGAAGAACAATTACTCGATTGTATCTCGATCATCACCAAAACGTTTGGAGAATTTGAAGACCAGTCACTGCAAAACTAACCTCATAAAAAACGTCCGCCCTTTTTGGTCACTGAACTTGTCGAAGTGAAGGCGGACGTTTTTGTTTTATAAAATCATTTTTACAAACCGTATTGATCCATGAGATCTTGTCTCATATTCATTACACCACTCATACCGATAGTGGCAAATAACCAGATCATATAAATCAAATAGAGAAGATTTAAGATGATTCCAATGATCGCCAGGATCTTACCGGTTTTAACGTTCGAATAGCCTGTATACTGTTCTGGATTTTCCAAATAGACCACGGTTGCCTTCTTCGCTAACACGATGGCTATAATTCCGAAAATCAGACCTAAAATCCCCCAACAGCAACAGGTGACTATAGAAATAATACCGAATACTAAAATGAGGGTTGAATTGGGTAATTTTTGTTGTTCCATAATGATAATTAGTTGGTTAATAGA
>SMXJ01000037.1 GCA_004356305.1 Bacteroidota bacterium
ATTACAAACGCCATAAACGAAGGCCCCATGTTCCTTAGCCAATTTAATGGCAGCAAGGGTATCGGCCGTCTCACCACTCTGTGAAATGGCGATAACCACATCCTTTTGTGTGATAATGGGATTCCTATACCTGAATTCACTGGCATATTCAACTTCAACAGGTATGCGAGCAAGGTCTTCAAAAATATATTCGGCTACCAACCCGGCATGCCATGAAGTTCCACAGGCAACAATGATGATCCTTTCTGCATTCGTAAATTTTTTAATGTGGTCTTCCAAACCACCCAATTTAATAATGCCTTTATCAGCCAATAATCGGCCCCGGTAAGTGTCCCTGATCACGGTTGGTTGCTCATAGATCTCCTTAAGCATAAAATGGTCGTATCCTCCCTTTTCAATTTGCTCCAAATTCAACTGAAGTTCTTGTATGTAAGGTGCAACCAGGCTATCGTCTTTGATCTTGCGAACATTTACCCCTTTTTTAAGGCGGATAATCGCCATCTCTTCGTCTTCGAGATAGATGACATTATTTGTATATTCTATAAACGGAGTTGCATCACTTGCAACAAAAAATTCATCATCACCAATCCCAATTGCCAACGGGCTTCCGAGCTTGGCAACTACAATTTCGTCCGGTTTATTTTTATCAAAAAGTACAATGGCATAAGCGCCAATTACTTGGTTTAAAGCAATTTGCACCGCTTTCCCTAATTTTACATTCTCTTGTTTTTTAATTTCTTCAATTAGATTTACAAGGACTTCGGTGTCGGTATCGCTATGGAATATATATCCACGATTGATCAATTCTTTCTTGATCGAGACATAATTTTCGATGATCCCATTATGGATAATTACCAGGTCACCACTATTGGAATAATGTGGATGTGAATTGATGTCGTTGGGAATGCCATGTGTTGCCCAGCGTGTATGACCGATACCCAAATTTCCACGAGTTGAAATTTCAGATTTTACACGTGACTCCAGTTCCGCTACTTTTCCCTTGGTTTTAGACAACTGAATATTCGTGCCATCAAACAAAGCGACTCCGGCACTATCATAGCCCCTGTATTCCAGTCGCTTCAATCCGTTTAATATAATGGGATATGCATCTCTCTTTCCTATGTATCCAACAATTCCACACATTGTATCGGGCTATTCAGGTTCTGTATAAAATATTTGAAGTTTTAGTCTCTTGTCGGTATTGCCGGTTCTATTTCCGTAGAGAACCGTGCCTTGATGTGCAACAACACCGGATGCAGGTATTTCCTTAATAATTATCCCCTGCCTTGGTACTAAAGAGTCTTCCAAATCTTGAAAACCAGCTATGGTGACATTTTGAGAAACTATTAATCCGAGAGGTACATTCAAAGAATCCCTGTTGATAATATCACTCAAGTGGGTGGTGATCTTAATTTTATAAAAATCACCGTTTCCGTCGCTTCCTCTTTCCAGTCTCCCCAAATGTTCTGAAATAGCATCTATGGGTTCTAGATTTGACGTAAGATCAAGATTATAATCAATCAAGCGCCTACCGTTTTTTGTATCATAGATGATCAATCTCTCTGGTTCGGCCGAACCTCCTTCAATTTCATCTTGATTTACATAAAAGATCAAGTTGGCTTCATTTATAAGCCATCCTTTATCCCTGAGATCTTCCAACTCATCTGCTACTCCATTGCCATCCAGGTCTTCACCAAATAGTTCGATTATAGTCAAAATACCTTCCCCGCCTCTTACATAAAGATTCTCCTCCCCCTCACTGGTATTGGCACTTATCAAGATATGGTTAATCTGTGATGGAATGCTCTCATCAAACACATTCACTGCAATAGCGTTGAAAAGCAATTCTAAATCTCCATGAAATTCCTCCACATCTTCATCGCCACAAGCTTCTCCCGCATTTAACGAACTAAAAGTATAATACAAATTAATGCGGGCATTGTTCAGCGGATCATTATCGGTATCTGAAATATCGAATAGAAATAGGTTGCCATCATCCGTAGTAGAGGCTACCTCAAAAAACAAGCCTCTAAAAAACTCCCTGAAGTTGTTATTATTCAGTAATGCCAGGGATCCTTCATTGTCAATGATCTTTTCCTGAAAGAACTGGTTCGGCAATTTTACGCGTATTCCGGGAGGCAGCTGTCGTATCACGTCAACCTCTTCTCCTTGTTCATTTGTCTCGGTCTCTAGAATTGTATGTGGCTGGTCACTTGGTGTAAAATCTTCGATGGTAAAGTCTAAACTGCTGATACCCCCACTGATAATATGATCTTTAAATAGAGGCCCTTGGTTCGAATAGTAATTCTGGAGTTCTTCAAAGCCGGATTCAGGGTCTAGATCCCGTAAAAACAGGTTTGACTCATAAATAGTAATGTTCACTGGATCGTTTCCGTACACCGAATCGAGCACATAGGTTGTTTCTTCTCCATCTACCGTTGCCTCACTAAAGAAAGGTATATATAATACAACGCTGTCCAAAACCGTACAATCTCCAAAATCTGGATCGGTACTTCCTTCACCCAATGTTACTTGCGTTAATAAATGGGCAATGGTTTTTCCATATACCGGATCATTATATATTCCCAATTGATACACCGGTAACCTATTGGATTGAACCGACGTGATTTTTTTACTGTAGGCAATTACAGTTCTGCTATCATCCAGTTCGGTATTGAAATTCTGATCAATAATATCGGTGTTAATATTGCTGAAATCTTCTTCGCAAGAAGCCAGCGCTATAATTGCTGATAAAATCACCCCTAGCCTGGGCAAAATATATTTCATCTTCATAGGTACAACCGTGTTTTAGTCTAATACTTTTGATTGGTAAAAGTCTAAATATGCCTGAGAAAATTCTTCTTTATTGTGATATTTTAACACAGGCTTTTCGAGATTTTTAAGATATGTTTCTAAGTTGGGAGAAATTTCTTTCGAACCAACGATTACCGCATCACTATGATCGATAGCAGATTTCATTATATTGAAGTAATCCGGCGTTTTTAAGTGGGCTATATGATCTTCGTCAATACCGTCAAATTTTATCTTATTGATCAGCTCTTTATTTAAGGTATTATCAAAGCCATTCTCGTATAATGAAGTAACAATTTTACTGTTTTCAAATAACGGTTCATTTCTGTAATAGGTCCTGAGATAGAGTGGTAAGAAGGAAGCCAACCAACCATGTACATGGATAATATCAGGTGACCAATTGAGTTTTTTTACAGTTTCAATAACTCCTTTGGCAAAGAAAATAGCACGTTCGTCATTATCATCAAAGAAGTTCCCATCTTCATCGGCATAAGTAGCCTTACGCTTAAAATAGTCTTCGTTGTCGATAAAATAAACTTGCATTCTTTCCCTGGGGATCGAGGCCACTTTTATAATAAGAGGCATGTCAAGGTCATTGATAACCAAATTCATTCCGGAAAGTCTAATTACTTCGTGGAGTTGGTGACGACGTTCATTTATATTTCCATAACGGGGCATAAAGATTCGTATTTGTCCACCGTTATTATTTACCATTCTGGGAGCTTCAAACGACATTGAAGAAATCTCGGTCTCCGGAAGATAAGGTATCACTTCAGAAGAAACATACAAGATTCTTTTATCTTTCATATTATTTACTTTACAAGCTTATTGTTAAAGGATGCAAAATTACGAAAATTTATGCAGTTTGCACTTAATATCTTAATTTTGCTCGATTTTAATATTGTATGATATATCACCATCACCATATACTAAATAAGGAGATCGCTTCTGTCAAAAGGAAAAACAAGACGATTGGTTTTGTTCCAACCATGGGTTCATTACATCATGGACATTTAACATTAATTTCCAGAGCACTAGAAGAAAATGATATAGCAGTAGTGAGTATCTTTGTTAATCCCACCCAATTCGATAAGCCGGCAGACCTGAAAAAGTACCCGAGAACTATGGATGCAGACGCCGATCTATTGAAAACCTTGAAAGGTCCCGTATATATCTATGCACCGCTACCTTCAGATCTGTACGGAGATAATGTGGTTTCGAAAAAATACAATTTCGGTGGATTGGAACACCAGATGGAAGGTAGATTTCGACCGGGTCATTTTGACGGGGTAGGAACAGTATTGAATTTGCTTTTCAGAGCCATCAGCCCAGACCATGCTTATTTTGGAGAAAAAGATTTTCAACAGTTGCAGATCGCAAACAAGCTGGTTGAAATTGAAGATCTGCCGACCAAAATCGTAGGCTGTCCTATCGTAAGGGAAGAATCCGGTCTGGCGATGAGTTCTCGCAATAAAAGACTCTCTCCAAAACTCCTTGAAGAAGCCGTTTTGATACACCAAATGCTTGTAGAAGTTAAAAAATATTTCGGCCGATATAGTATTGCGAAGCTTTCCATAATTGTAGAAAAGGCATTTCGGGAAAACGAACATCTCGAATTGGAATATTTTGAAATAGCCAACATCAATAATCTCAAAACCGCGGCGAGAAAACGTGCAGGAATTAAGTACCGTGCTTTTATCGCTGCCTTTGCGGGAGGGGTGAGATTAATAGATAATATAGCATTAAATTAATATCTTTGCACCATGCAAATTCATGTAATTAAATCTAAAATCCACAGAGTTAAGGTCACCGGTGCTGATCTTAATTATATAGGCAGTATTACCATTGACGAGGACCTTATGGACGCCGCTAATATCGTTCAAGGTGAAAAGGTCCAAATTGTAAATAACAATAACGGTGAACGCCTGGAAACGTATGCTATTCCGGGTCCAAGAAAAAGCGGAGAGATCACCTTGAATGGCGCAGCAGCCCGTAAGGTGGCCCTCGGAGACATTTTAATACTTATCACTTATGCCATCATGAGTGTTGAAGAAGCCAAAACATTCAAACCTGCCTTGGTCTTCCCCAACGAACAAAACAACTTACTAACGTAGTTTGAACAAATCGTTATCCAAATTTCTGCAAATAGTTCTGCCCTTAGCCCTAGGGTTGTTCCTGATGTGGTATATCTACTCACAGTACACTCCCGCCCAACGTGATGAGGTTTTTTCGTATTTTGAAAACGCAAATTATTGGATTGTAGCCCTGTCCGTATTGCTAAGTATCATAAGCCATCTGATACGTGCGTATCGTTGGAATTTCATGCTGGAACCTATGGGATATCATCCAAAATTGCTGAATAATTTTATGGCGGTATCCATATCATATTTGATGAACATTTTTATTCCTAAAAGCGGCGAAGTTTCCCGGGCCATGGTCTTGAGAACCTATGAAAATGTTCCGTTTGACAAGGGGTTTGGAACCATTATTTCAGAACGGGTAGTGGACCTTTTAATTCTTTTTCTATTTACTTTTATCGCCCTTGTTATTCAGTTTGACGCATTGTATACCTATTTGATCGAAAAAGTCCCGATCAAAGAGATCGGTTTTGTCTTGCTGGGGTTAGTAGTACTCTTTTTAGCATTCTTATTGTTTTTGAAATATTCAAATAACAAATTCAGTAACAAAATTAAAAGTCTCGTGTCCGGACTCAAAGAAGGCGTTTTTAGCATCGTGAAGATTAAAAAAAAATGGAGTTTTATTTTCCATAGTTTGCTTATTTGGCTATTATATATCGGCTCTTTCTACACCGCAACTTTCGCACTTCCGGAGACCGCAGGAATCGAATTAGGCATTATCATCATAACCTTTGTTGTAGGCAGCTTCACTTTTGCCTTTACCAATAGTGGTTTTGGATATTATCCTTTGGCCATCGCAGGTATTTTATTGATATTTGGTATTTCTGAAACCGTAGGTACCGCATTTGGATGGATCGTTTGGACTTCTAATATCGCTTATATTCTTATTTCCGGCGGATTGTCATTTATCTTGTTACCTGTTTACAATCGATATAAGTAGTAATAGTTTTCTTCTGAATCTATCAATATTCAAAATTTACTATCTTTCCCTCATTAAAATATCAGAAAATGAAAAAAAACCTACTATCTGTTATTTGCTTACTGCTGTGTATTTCGGTTTTCGCTCAATCCAAAATTATTTATGAAGAGTTCACCTCATTAAAACTAGGCGAACCCAGACGATTGAAGATCCAACTCCCCAGAGATTACGAAGAGAATGTCGATAAGGTTTATCCTATTGTTTTGGTGCTCGATGCCAACTATCTTTTCGAGCCCGTAGCGGGAAATGTTGACTATTTTGGGTATTGGGAAGATATGCCGGAGTGTATTGTAGTAGGTATCATGCAAGGGGATTCACGCTATGACGACTGCTATTATGACGACATAAATTTTATGCCCGCTGAAACGGGTGCTGATTTTTTTGAATTCATAGGCCTTGAGTTGATGCCTTATATTGACAGTAGTTATCGAACTGCCAAATTCACCATTGCCGTAGGACACGATTTTACTGCTAATTTTATTAACTATTACCTGTTTAAGGATCCCCCTTTATTTAATGGCTACATATGTTTAAGCCCGGATCTGGCTCCTTTGATGGATGAACGGCTACCTACTCGCATCCCGCACATACAATCTAAACTCTTTTACTATTTGGCTACAGGAACCGACGATATTAAGGATCTGATGGAAATTGCGGAAGACCTCAACAAATCCCTTTCCCCGTTAAAAAGCGACCATTTCGCTTACTATTACGATAATTTTGAAGGTGCCACTCACTACTCCCTGGTTGCCAGGGCGATCCCATCGGCCATGGAAAAGATATTTTCGGTATATCGTCCTATTTCCAAGCAGGAATACAACGATGTTCTGCTTAAATTAGAAACGCCTATCCATGAATACCTAATGGATAAATACAAAACTATCGAAAACCTTTTTGGACTTACAAATCCAATTCGTGTAAACGACTTTATTGCCGCTGCCACCGCCTGTGAGAAAAAGGAACAATGGGAGTCATTGAGGGAAATTGCAACATGGGCCAAAAGACAATATCCGGATACGGTATTGGGTGATTACTATTTAGGCCGTTACTATGAAGAAGTGGGAGAGCCTAAAAGAGCTATGCGTACCTTTCAAGGTGGATTTGACAAGGAGGAAGTTGATTTCATCACAATAGATCTAATGTTGGACAAAGCAGATAAGATCAAAGAAGACTTCGGGTACTAGAAAGTCACTGTAACGGAGAAGAAGAAGTAATTCCAGATTTTTTAGTTCCCGGGGATATATAGTTGTTGCCTAAATATATCTATTTTTGCGGAACGATATGTCCAAAACTAAAACCACCTTTTTCTGTCAAAATTGCGGAAGTCAATTCGCCAAATGGCAAGGACAATGCACTGCCTGTAAAGAATGGAATACCATAGTCGAAGAGGTTGTTCAAAAAGCCGAAAAAGTTTCCTGGCAAACTACAGATGGCCCGACGGTCAATAGATTGGCGAAGCCTGTAAAAATTTCTAAAATAACTACAGCTTCTGAAACGCGCCTACAAACTAATAACAATGAACTCAACCGTGTTCTTGGAGGTGGACTTGTCCCCGGATCGCTCACACTTTTGGGGGGAGAACCAGGGATAGGAAAAAGCACATTGATGTTGCAAGTGGCACTCCAAATGCCTTATAAAACACTCTACGTTTCCGGTGAAGAAAGTCCGCAGCAACTCAAGATGCGGGCAGATCGTATTCATCCCAATTCCGAAAGTTGTTTTATACTTACAGAGACCAATACCCAAAATATCTTCAAAAGCATAGCTGAATTGGAACCAGATATCCTCATTATCGATTCCATACAAACTTTACATACCGATGCTATTGAAAGTAGCGCCGGAAGTATCTCCCAGATCCGTGAAACCGCGACAGAACTCATTAGGTTTGCCAAAGAAACGGCTACACCCGTAATATTGATCGGTCATATCACGAAAGACGGAAACATTGCCGGCCCAAAGGTCCTCGAACATATGGTGGATACCGTTCTTCAGTTTGAAGGGGATCGCAACCATATTTACCGAATCCTTCGGGCTAATAAAAACCGTTTTGGGAGCACCAATGAGCTTGGATTATACGAGATGCAAGACAACGGATTGCGAGAAGTCTCAAATCCTTCAGAAGTACTTATTTCAAAATTTGAAGAAGACCTCAGCGGAACGGCAATTTCGGCAACCTTAGAAGGTATGCGCCCTTTGATGATCGAAATACAAGCCTTGGTTAGTACCGCAGTTTATGGAACTCCGCAGCGTAGTGCAACGGGTTATAATGCCAAGCGCCTCAATATGATCCTGGCAGTTTTGGAAAAACGAGTCGGTTTTAAACTAGGTGCAAAGGATGTTTTTTTAAACATAACGGGAGGTATCACCGTGGATGACCCGGCCATTGATCTGGCTGTTGTCGCTGCTGTACTTTCTTCGAACATCGATATTGCCATTGACAAAAGAATGTGCTTCGCCGCTGAAATTGGACTGGCGGGTGAGGTCCGCCCTGTAACGCGGGTCGACCAACGTATTATGGAAGCAGAAAAACTAGGATTTAGCTCTATTGTTATCTCTAAATATTGTAAGCTTCGAAAACAGAACTATGGCATTGCTGTTATTAAAGTCGCAAAAGTACACGACCTGGTGCAACACTTATTTGGGTAAATAACCCCTCTGACTTCCAGCCACCTCCCCCTTTTTCAAAAGGAAGGGTACTCACCTTCGGTGGACACTTCCCCTCGATAAAGGGAGGACACATTTAAATCCACTCCTTCACACGGAGGAATATGTCCTATAGGCACGCAAGGCTCACGGGAATTGCAATTCCACCATATGCGGACAATGATCACTATGATGGGCTTCGGGTAGTATAACGGCCCGTTTTAAGTTTTCTTGTAAGGGTTGAGCCACCATATTGTAATCGATGCGCCAGCCCTTATTGTTAGCCCGGGAATTTGCGCGATAGCTCCACCAGGTATAATTATGCGGCTCTTTGTTGAAATGACGGAAACTGTCTATAAATCCGCTGTCGATAAAGTTCCCCAACCATTCTCTCTCCACCGGTAAAAATCCCGAAACGTTCTTATTTCGAACCGGATCGTGAATGTCGATGGCTTCATGACAAATATTGTAATCGCCACAGATCACGAGATTAGGGATGTCTTTTTTTAAGTTGTTTATGTAATCCTGGAAATCGGCCATATACTTTAATTTATGTTCCAAGCGTGCGATATTGGTTCCGCTAGGCAGGTACAAACTCATTACCGAAACTTCGTCAAAATCCAATCGAATATTTCTCCCCTCAAAGTCCATAAAGTCGATTCCTGTACCGTATTCTACATGCTTTGGTTCATATTTACTGAAAATCGCTACGCCACTATATCCCTTCTTATGGGCGCTATACCAATAGTGATGTGGATAACCGGCGGCCTCTATCTCTTCCACTTCTACCTGATCTACATTGGCTTTGGTTTCTTGGATGCAAATAACATCCGG
>SMXJ01000038.1 GCA_004356305.1 Bacteroidota bacterium
AGAAATGAGCCACCACGTATGGCCTTCTTTTTTTCCAAATTATTATAGACTTCAAAGGATTCGTCGGGGCCTTTCGGATTATCGGCTACTCCTCCTGCTTTATTAAGCTCAAAATAATATTTGCCACTGTACCAATCGTTGGTCCATTCCCAGACATTGCCAGCCATATCATAAAGGCCATATCCATTGGCCGGGAATGATTTGACAGGAGCTGTGCGATCAAAACCGTCCGCTACCGTATTTGTATATGGAAATTCACCTTGTAAATGATTTGCGAAATGCTGGCCTTGTTCCGTTTTCTCATTTCCCCAAGGATACATTTTATTTTTTTTGCCTCCTCGCATGGCATATTCCCATTCGGCTTCCGTTGGCAATCGTTTACCGCGCCATTTTGCGTAGGCCAGGGCATCGTACCAACTAATATGTATTACAGGATGATTCTCTTTGCCTTTTATTGAACTTCCCGGGCCATTTGGTTGTCTCCAATTCACGTCTCTTTCAAACGTCCACCAATTGTTGAGGTTTTCTTTTGAGGCTCCCTTTGGCGCATAATTAAATATTAAGGAGGAGGGCAATAAATTTTCCCCTGGGGGCTTGGGTGTCCCCGCCGGCAATTGCTTTTTCAATTGCTCCCAATCAACAGGCCTTTCGGCCACAGTAAAGTAGTTCGTGGCAGCTACAAATTCCATAAATTGTGCATTGGTAACTTCATGCTCGTCCATCCAAAAATCATTTACTTTTACTTTATGCTTCGGTAATTCATCGCCTTGTGGAAGTGCTGTTTCTGGCATGGAGTCAAATCCTTCGGGGGTATCTCCTCCCATATCGAACTCTCCGCCGGGTATTCTTACCATATCCGAAAAGTCCTTTGCCTCTTCTTCACTTTCCTTCACTTGATAGACAACGACCAATAGTTTGGCATCCAGATCCTTTTCTCCTATTATCGATGGTTTTATGACAGAATTACTGGCTGTGGTGTTGTCTTCACTCGAAATGTTCCGTTGCGGTTTGTCGGTTTCTTGCTTGCAAGACGCCATTAAAAAAAGCCAGAGAAAGGTCAATAAAAGTTTGGAAGGCATGTTCAATTTTTTGGAAATAAGAAAGATATTAAAATTTAATGAATTACGATTATTTAAGGCTGTTGGCGATTTTATTAGCATAGGCCTTAGCTATTTGAGAGACATTTTCCGGATCTTCGATACTGGAAGTCACCACCGCGATCAATTGTTTGTCTTCCGGTTCATCCAGGTTATAGACAAGCGTCTCCAGAACATAGGTGATGGATTCCTGGGTAGTAATGGTTTCAGGCACATAGTTGCCCCCATAGTTCATATAGGTGTTAGGGTGGGCGTAATAGCCATAAAAACCGGAATAATACATAGGATAATATCCGGCATAAGTTGCCCCTGCATAATAGCCGCCTTCTTTTTTACGATGTACGATGAGTTTTTTATCTTTGATCACACTTATGACCACCCCATTGAATCCTGCTTCAAGTAACATATTCTTCACTTCCTTTATTTCCTCTTCTGAATATTTTTTATTGGGTTCCAGCTTGGGAATACGCAGATAACTTTCGGTGGCTTGTATCCCTCTTTTTCTCAACTTATTGGCGATCTCAGTTTCAAAGGCAACACGTACCTCGTGATTATTGGTGCGTGCAATGACAAGGGTATTCTTCGTTTTAATCGTAGCTGCGTTATCCGCCTTCCAGGAATTCAATACTTTGACACTCGAACAGCCTGACAGTATAAAAATACTCGAAAGGGTTAAGAGGAAATAGATCTTATTTTTCATAGGAATAATTTTTTATTTATTGTTATTGATTTTAAAGGAATTATGCGAATATACTTTATTAAGGCTAGATTATAGACCGTTCTGCTCTTGACTTCGTATGTATTTCGCCACTACTACGACTGTTATAATTACCAAATAGAATTGACCGATCAGGCCAATTAGGATGGTTGCTTTTTTCGCCAATAGGGATAGCGGGAAAACATCACCATAACCAATGGTCATCAATGTAATATAACTGAAGTACATCAAATTTCCGGTATCGGCCACCCAGTGTGTTGTATCGGTAATTCCTGAAAACGATCCGGGAGACATCATTTCTATACTGATGAATAGAAATGTTCCGATCAATCCCAGGGAAATATAGCCGCTTATAAGCCCTAAGATCACAGTCTTATTCACGATTTTTGCATGCAAGACTTGCCTGATGATCTCTAAAGTAACAATGATAAAAAAGGGAAATAGAATTCCCATTTTTAAGAGGTCATTTACTTTGGCGTCCCCCACTTTAAAATAGGTAAGTAGTAAAACAACCGTGAGCAACAAAATTGAAATTGTAAATAACCAGAAGAGGAATTTACGCTTGGAAATGAATACAATACCGGCTAAAAGATTTGATAGAAAAAGTAAGGGTAAGATAAGCCTATCAAATAATGCAATGGGGATGATGAGAGATCCAAATAAGATCGCCAATTGGGTAAACAAGAACAACTCAAAACGATAAGGATACAATTTCTTTATCATGCTCACCTAGTCTAATAATTCATTATTGAATTTATACCCTTTATAATCCACCTTATATAGTACGCTGTAAAAGGACGGGATAAAGAGCAGTGTGACGATAGTCCCGAACAACAGTCCTACCATGATGGTCACTGCCATAGGCTCCCACATTTCACCGCCACCCAGATAGAGTGGGACCAGTCCTAATACCGTTGTAAAGGTTGCCAAAATAATGGGCCGGAATCGCTGCAAACAAGCGACTATTATAGCGTCCTGTGGTTTTCGTTTCACTTCATTTTCTTCAATCTCGATCCTGTCCACCAGTACGATAGCGTTATTGATCACTATCCCAGCAAGGGAGATCACTCCTAAGAAGGCCATAAAGCCAAAGGGAACTCCAAAAATGAACAATCCCAAAACCATACCGATCACTCCCAACGGGATGGTACATAAAACCATGAACATTTTCCTGAGGGAATTGAATTGAATGATCAAAAGCATTATGATAATGAAGCCCGACAGTGGTAAATAGCCGATCACCGCACCCATATTTTCTGCTGTATTTTCGGCATCACCTCCCAATTTGTAGGTGTAACTGTCTCCCCATTCGATCTTCTGTTCGTCCAGCCATGGAGTGAGTGCTTTGACCACTTCTGAAGCGTTCCCTTCCGCGGTGAGTTCACAGGATACTATGATGGTTTTGGTAATGTCCAATCGTTTTATCTTGGCATACTGCCATTGTGGAATAATACGCGCTACTTGAAGTAATGGCACACTTTTACCGCTGCTTTGGGAAAATACATTAAGGGTTTCTAAGGAGGCAAGTGATTGTTCCTTCCCCTGATCCCCTTGCATTACTATAGGAATGGATTTGTCATCTTCCCGATATTCACCGGCCTTAAACCCATCTAACACCGTTTGCAACGACAAAGCAATATCCTGGTTTGTAATTCCTGTGATCTGAGCTTGGGTTTGATCTATATCGATCACAAATTTTTTGCTCTTTGGACCCCAGTCATCCTTTACGTTCTTAGTGTTAGGCAGGGCTGTCAAACGATGTTTAATAGAGGTCGCTATCTTGGTCAACTTATCAGGGTCGTTTCCAGAAACTTTGATTTCCACAGGCGTACCACCCCCACCTGACGCGAGAGTGCCCACTTTAATGTCGGCGTTAGGGAAATTATTGAAGCAGTAGCTGTCCAATTGTTCGATCATCCGGTTATTCACCAAAAAGGAAGAAGTATTCACTAAAATATGAGCGTAATTTGAGTTCGGTTCATCGGCGGAATACCCCAGATCGTAGGAGGAGGGGCCTTCTCCAATAAAAGCCGAATAGTTCAAAATCCCATCCAAACGCACCTCATTGACCTTTAAGCTGTCGTCCATAAATTGTGCGATAGCAGCTACGGTTTTCTCGGTGGTCTCAATTTTATTTCCTTCCGGCAAATTAATATCGATGGTTATCAGGTTTCGGTCACTGTCTGCGAAGAACACAAATGGCAGTTTCCCAAATCCCCATAGAGAAATAATCAAGAGGCCCAGTATACCGAAAAGAACCAGCCTCTTGTAGGCCAAAGCGATCAATATGAGGTCCTTATATTTCAACTTTAGGTAGTATATGATCCTGTCTACAAAACTCATTTTTTCACCGCCCTCTTTTTTCTTAACCTTGAAAAAGTAAACACAAAAAAGTGTGACGATGCTTAGCGACAATATCCATGAAGAGATCAAAGCTATGGTGATCACTACAAATAAGGGCCCCATAATATCTCCCATGGTAGATTCGGCCAAGTAAAAAGACAAGAATGCAGCCGAGGTAGTGAGTGTTGATATCAACAAGGGGGTAAATAACTCGGAACAGGAATCGATGGCTGCCTTTGTCGCCGTATCCCCTCCTTCCATTTTAACAATAATCGATTCGGCCACCACTATCCCATTGTCTACCATCATTCCTAAGGCCATGATAAGTGCAGCCAGGGTGATCTGATTGAGTCCAAGATCCATCAGTCCCATAACCATCAATGTCGTAATAGTAACTATTGGGATCAAACTGGCAATAACCAAACCTGTGCGGAAACCAAGGAAAAATAACATCACCGCCAAAACAATTGCAATGGCCTGTATCAAGTTGCTCATAAAAGCACTGATCTTATCATTGATATAGGTGTCGATAGACGCAATTCGCTTCAGTTCCACCCCCACCGGCAGTTTCTCACTCCAACGATCCAATAACAAGTCAATATCGATACCCAACTTGGTAACGCTGGCGCCTTCTATTAGGGAGACATGTAATGAAATGGCTTCTTGACCGTTAATTCTAACGATCTGTTTTTTGGGGTCGATATATCCCTTCCTAACTTCCGTTATGTCTTTCAGAGCCAACACCTGTCCTTCATCACCTACCGGAACAAGCATTTCTTCAATGTCTTTTATGGAATTGAAGTTGCCTGTTGGCTCCAGGACGATACGCTCGTCTTCTACATTGATCTCGCCACCGGAATTCAAAATATTGGTATTGCTAATCAGACCCTGAAGTTTGCGGGAAGTTAGGCCATAGGTTTTAAGTTTCGCATTGTCGAACTCTATAAACACACGTTCCTCCTGTGCTCCGTTGATCTCGACTTTTGCTGCATCGTGGAGTTTAATAAGATCATCCCTAATGTCATCGGCATAATCTTTTAGTTCAACATAACTAAAACCATCACCGGTTAAGCCCAGGGCAATTCCGAAAACCTCTCCAATACCGTCGTCATCCAACACCGGATCTACGTTCTCAGGAAGATCGGAGATCATATCCAGTTTCCTTCTTAGACGGTCCCATACCGCTTGCAAGTCTCCCGGAGCGGTTTCCATTTTTAGTTCCACCGTTACTACAGATAAGCCGGAGCGCGAAGTGCTCGAAACCTCTTTAAGTTCAGGAAGTTCCTGAGCTACTTTTTCAATTTTGTCGGTAACCAATTCTTCCACCCGTTTTGGACTGGCTCCCGGAAATGAGCTTACAACGGTCGCAATACGAACCGTATATGGTGGCATACTATCCCTGGAAAGAGATGGGTATAAAACAAGCCCTAACACAAGTATAACTGTCAAAATACTCAGGGAAACACGATTCCGGTTGATGGAAAATTGTGTAAGATTCATAGTTAGTTGGTGTTATTGGGTCAATCTTACTTTTTGGTTATCGAGCAAAGTTTGTAAACCCGCAGTGGCGATCCTTTGTCCATTGGATAATCCTTTTATGACCTCAAAACCTTCAGGTGTGAGGCCTCCCAGTTCCACATATTGTTTGACCACTTTGGCTTGATCCCCACCTTCAGATTCAATTAAAAAAACAAAATTACCAACTCCATCTTCACCCACCGCTTTTATCGGGATGATCGGGTTGTTAGTATTTGAATTCATATTTGGAAATATAAACGTGACGTTGGCCGCCATCCCAGGCCTAATGTCCTTATTGGTATTGTCAATAGATAGCTTTACAGGATAGGTAGCCGAACTCCTTTCAGCCACCGGTGAAATTTCGAAAACTCTTCCTTCGATCGTATCGTCTATGGCAGAAAATGAAATTCGAGCTAACATATCCATGGTTACTCGATTGATCACACTTTCCGGTAATCCAA
>SMXJ01000039.1 GCA_004356305.1 Bacteroidota bacterium
GAATTCATCCAGACCTTTGGAATCCATCGACACCGCAATAATTGCTTTGGGGGGGAAAATGTATATATATATTAAGACCTATGAAGAAATGATGGCAAAGCTGGAAGAAGAGGAGTAGATCTTTCCCCTTACGAATTGCGACAAGCAAAGAACGCCTACCCTTTTTTAATTTCGGAAGCGGCTTTAAAATAGCAAGATCCCTTCCTCTATTTTTTGTAATTTACCCCCTAATGGCCAATTTAATTTTTTCAATGGATGTATTTGATCCATTCTAACCATCAAACTCTTTCCATGAAATATTTTTTAGTTTTCAGCGCATTCGTAGCCTTATTCTGCTCGTGTGACAATAACAAGCCCGTGACGGAAGAGGCCCTGCTGACTAAAGCCAAAGCCATACACCAACGTGTTATTACCCTGGATACTCACTGCGATATTAGTTTGAAGAACTTTACCGATTCCATCAACTATAGTCAAGATCTGGATAATCAAGTGACTTTACCTAAAATGAAGAAAGGCGGATTGGACGTTGCATGGTTTATTGTCTATACCGGACAGGACTCGTTGACCGACGCCGGCTATGCTAAAGCCTACGAGAACGCTATCTCTAAGTTTGAAGCGATTCACAGACTGGTAAATGATTATGCTCCAAATGAGATCGAACTAGCCACTACTTCAGAAGATGTAAGAAGAATAAATGCCAAAGGTAAAAAAGTTGCGATGATAGGAATTGAGAACGGTTATCCTGTGGGATTGGATATCGCTAATGTGAAGAAATTTTATGAACTGGGTGGCCGATATATGTCGTTGGCGCATAATGGACATAGCCAGTTATGCGATAGCAATACCGGGGAGGCGGACGGCATATGGCTTCATAATGGTTTGAGTGATCTGGGAAAAGAAGTAATTACCGAAATGAACAAATGGGGAATAATGATCGATGTCTCCCATCCTTCCAAAGAATCGATGAGACAAATGATAACCCTTAGCAAAGCGCCTATTATTGCTTCACACTCCGCAGTTCGGGCCTTATGCGATCACAGCAGAAACTTAGACGATGAGCAGCTAGAGTGGATGAAAGAAAACGGTGGTGTTGTGCAAACGGTAGCTTTTAAAAGTTATTTGAACGCCGAAAAATACGCTGCCAGAGAAGTATATGAAGTCGAAGTCGCGAAGAAAATAGCCGATTCTATGGAAGTAAAATGGCTGGAACGAGAAGAGATAATGGCACTGAAGGATTCAGATAGAGAAAGCTATTTCAATTTTTTAGGTGAAATGAGGCCTATCAGGAATAAGAAATTGGACGAAATGGACAACCTCCCTCCTGCCGTTAATGTAAGTGATCTCGTTGACCATATAGATTATCTGGTTGAGAAAATGGGCGTTCAGCATGTTGGTATTAGCAGCGATTTTGATGGGGGCGGTGGCATAGAAGGCTGGAGCGATGCCTCAGAAACGTTCAATGTTACCGTAGAATTGGTACGTAGAGGTTATACAGAAGAAGAAATTGCAATGCTTTGGAGCGGAAATTTGCTTCGAGTGCTGGACGAAGTGGAAAAAGTAGCAAAAAAGCTAAATCCGATGCGATAACGAATAAGGTACAGCAGAAAAGTATTTAAACCGATATATGAAAAATATACCGGGTTTTTTTTCGCAAGAATTTGACGTAACAAACTAAATTTTTATTGGAATAGCGGGGATAAATGAATTAAGCAAAATCCTATATTCTTACACATAATTCCTACATATAAAATAGCGATATTGTATATATTCGTTCAAACGCTTGATATATTCGATATAATACAGATCGTAACCGATTATTTAACAATTGCTTATTGTTTTTCCACCTATATTTACAGTACCAAATTATATGCTTATGAAAGCCCCCGTTTTTTATAAAGTATTTTTGTGGATATTCTTTATCTGCTCCTTCCAGTTTTTATCGGCCCAAGTTGGTATCGGAACTTCAAATCCAAGAAAGGCGTTAGAAGTCGCAGGCGATATGAAAGTTTCACAGACCATGAATGTGTTAAATTTTAATGATTTAACAGATTCTGGGACCTCCAACTTCCTACTTCAGGAATCGAATAACAGCATTAAGTCGATAGACGTGAGCAATCCATCCGGAGCGGCTTTAGGGTATATACAAGAGTATATCATTATCAATCCAAATCTCGATTGGGTAAAAGATTTCGACACAGGGATTAATGCTACCGATTTTGTTCTCATTGTTATTTCCGCTGTATATAATTCCGATCTACAATTATCCTCCGGTCCTGATAGAGCTGAGAATTTCAGTATACCCTATACCGCTTCCTTCGTGAGTGGGGGTACCTGGCATATGATCGCTGACTATCCTATGGCCGCTAATTCCAATAACAGCGATGTGGGCATATGGATCATTACTACTTTGATCTTCTCTAACGACTTGAACAAGCAGTTTGGAATTATTAATATTCCAATGGCGGATGGGACTACAGGATCTGCTTCATCCCCTATAATTGACTAAATACGAATCTCATGCAAAAATTTACATTTCTTTTATTATTTCTTTCCTTCTTGACCAGCGCCCAGGTAGGTATTGGTACAACAACACCGGCCGCCGATTTACATGTCGTTGGTGATATACTCGTTCAAAGCGGATTTACTGTAGGAACACTGAATACCATAACAGCTGTTGAAGAGGACTTCAAACTTCTTACCCGGGTTACGAACTCTATCCCGGTAGGTGAAGTTACCGATTTGGATGTTAACACAATATATGTAGCCCCTATCAATACGATAGATTATCATTTCACTAATATTTCTTTAGATAATCTGACCGATGTCGATCTTCTTTACGATGAGTCGAAGTACGTGATAGCAGTATCCAATTTTCGCTATGTGGGAGATGCCATTAAAAAAAGAATCATAAACGGCGGCAGGAGACAAATCGGGCATTTTGTTGTACATACATTTACCAGTGGCGGAACCTGGCATTTGGAAATTCGAAACCGAAACCTCGATCTGGATGTTGGGGATTCTTTGGAGTATTACGTTACTCTGGTGGTCTATGATAAATCGTTTTACAGACACTTAACGCCCATTACCACTACTTTGAATGGTAACAATACCGGAACGGCTTCTTCTATTCCTATTTTATACTAAAACCATCTCTTATGAAAAAACTTTATATTATTCTGTATGTCTTGTTTTGTGTTCAATTTCTGAATGCGCAAGTGGGAATCAACACCCTTACGCCCACGGCTGATCTAGACGTGGTTGGTGACGCACTTATTGAAGGCAGTTTGTTCCTCGAGAACCCGGGAACTAACCTCATAATACGAGGGTCTAAGCTATTGGTCCTGACCACGGCTAACAGTATTAAACAATACGACATTAATATTAGCAAATACGGGCCTATAAATTATGCCCAATTCGAATTTAATGATCTTTCCAAAGATGGACTCCAGGATTACGATACCAGGATCTCTACAGCAAAATATATTGTTTCCATACAGGGATATTATTTTCTCGAGGCCGGAACAGGTGATACCAACATTATGGTACATAGCCTTATCGATAATGAAAATATTGAAGGCTACCAGATCTATGCCTATCCCAATACCACTACCAACACCTGGTTTTTGAGGGCATTCGTAAATGATTCCGAATTTATGACACCGGGACCTGGAAATGGCCAAATGATTACTACTTCCGTAGATATGTACCTGAACGTTATTATATATCGAAAAGGGTTTATAGCCAAGGAACAAAATAGTATCTTAATAGATATGTCCAATTCGGAAACCATGACCGCTACCCTTCCTACTGGCTTTTAAAAAAAGGCTGCCGGACAGCATAGAAGAGGACCCGAAAGATTTCATTAATTGGCATGGAAATTTGATCTCCGTTTTTAACTGAGTGATCACAGGAGCCAAACAAATTCAATAAATATCCTAATTAATTTTTGAGTTACCGGTTTGTTTTGGTGGCATAGGGCCCCGAAGGTGCACTATGAGTCCGTTTAAAAAATTCCGGAGAAACTGATCTCCACATTCCATATATTTAGGATGTCTCGGATTTCGGTAGAGCGCACCGATCTCACTTTTAGTGACCGCAAAGTCTACCAAAGCACATATCTTTACAATGTCCTCGTCGCGTAACTTATGCGCTACACGTAGTTTCTTCATAATGTCATTATTGGTCAATTCTGCCATAGCTAAACGATCGTTTCTTTAAATTTAATTCCCAGGGCCTTTTCAATTTCGTATACCCGCTGAATTTCACTGGGCAAAACCAAAGCAATGGAGTTCCCTTTGTTTCCGGCTCTTGCGGTTCTACCACTTCGGTGTGTGTAATATTCCAGATGCTCCGGTAATTGGTGATGGATCACAAAACCTAAATTGCTCACATCAATTCCACGTGCCGAAACATCGGTGGACACCAATATTCGTAAACTTTTATTCTTAAAAGCTCGCATCACCTTATCGCGCTCCTTTTGCTGCATATCCCCTTCGAGAGCACCCACCGAAAATCCTTCTTTTTGTAATTCAGCGGTCAAACTTTGTGTGCCCGCTTTGGTACGACAAAATATGATGCCTCGTTCTTCAACTGTGGTATTCAATAATTTTATCAGCACGTTTACCTTGTCTTTGACAGAGGTACTGATGTATTGATGGGAGATGTTAGCATTGACCAATGCATTTTTATTTACTTCAATAAAAGGCGCATCTGCTGCCATATACGTTTTGATGAGCTGTTTGATCGCATCAGGCATGGTAGCAGAAAAAAGCCAGGTATTCTTTTGCGTTCCTGTCCGGCTTAAAATACTGTTGAGTTCTTTTTTAAAACCCATACTCAACATTTCATCGGCTTCATCGAGAACGACGGTGGACACCCCTTGAAGGTTTATGACTTTACGATCCATCAGGTCGATCAATCGCCCGGGGGTTGCCACTACGATGTGAGTTATTCGACGCAGGCGTTGTATTTGCCTTTCAATTTTTTCTCCACCATACACTGCTTCCCCAAAGATCTTATCCCGGGAATATTTTGTGTATTTAAAAAGTTGTTTTTGAATTTGTTGCACCAATTCCCGTGTGGGAGCTAAGATGAGCGCTTGTATTTCATGCCTTGAAGGATCTATTTGTTGAAGAATAGGAAGCCCAAAAGCTGCGGTCTTACCCGTCCCGGTCTGCGCCATACCTATTAGATCTGTATTGGAAGCCAACAAAACCGGAATAACGGTTTGCTGAATTTCTGTAGGGGATATTATACCTAACTCCTTTAAGCCCCTGACCAAATCACTTTGGACTCCGAGCTCATTAAATGTGGACATAACTACTACTTTACTATTTTAACCTTTACCGCATTCATTCCTTTTTGACCTCTTTCAAGTTCATAACTAACTCTGTTGCCTTCAGTGATCTCTTCAACAGTCCCGCTAACGTGAACGAAATATCGTTCTTTATTTTCAGCATCAATAATAAAACCAAAACCTTTTGAGCTATCAAAATAGTCCACAGTACCTTCACGAACGGGATCCTCTTTTTCCGATTCCTCCTTTTTAGGGATCCCCAGAATAATGTCTTCGGCTTCTATTTCTACTTTTTTGGATGGGTCGGGTGGAGAATCTGTTAATTGACCATTTTCATCCACATAAACCAACATGCTTTCCAGGCCGCCTCCTTTTTTGGCGTTAGCTTTGCGCTCCTCCCTTTTTTTTCGTTTTTCTTCTTGTTTTTTCAAGCGTTTTTTTTCCCGTTCTTTTTTACCGTAGGTCTCTTGTGATCCTGCCATTAAACTATTGTGTTTTAAAAATTAATGCCGCAAAGGTACAGAGAATCATAAAGTTCTGGGCTTATAACCGTTATTAAATTATTAAATTCCCTGATTTTCAATAAAATTTGAACGTATTTTTGCCTGGAATTGTCACTAAATCTATATCGGAACCCACGCAGTATGGATAAAATTAAACAGTATCACTACAAATTATACAAGCCCTACGGCTATATCAGTCAATTTGTAAGTACACAGCGATACAGTCATAAAAAGAAGTATTTAGGAGAGCTTTATGAATTCCATCAAGGCACTATGGCCATCGGCAGGTTGGATGAGCATAGTGAAGGATTGTTGCTATTGACTACCGATGGAAAAGTAAGCAATGCCATAAACAGCAGTAATTATGAAAAGGAATACTACGCTTTGGTTGATGGAATTATTTCCTCTGAAGCTATTTCCCGGTTACAAAAAGGTGTCGAAATAGGATTCGGAGGCAAGAAATACATCACCAGGCCCTGTAAGGCATTTTCGATTAATACCCCTACTCTACCCCAAACCAAACAGCGCGTCAGGAACTCACGTCACGGCCCCACTTCATGGATCTCCATAACACTTACGCAAGGAAAGTTTCGTCAGGTACGTAAAATGACAGCTGCGATAGGATTCCCAACACTACGATTGGTACGAGTACGTATTGGCGAGCATACTGTTGAGGGACTGGAATGTGGCTCTTGCGAGGCTATGGCAGAGCTGTTACCTTAGATCGATTATTCTTTAATTATCTTGATGGTGGCTCTGTTTCCGGTTAAAAGATTCCATTCCTTAGCGGAAATAATTGTTCCGTTATCATCATAGACATGAAGTTCGGCGGTGTTGGGGCCGGAAGTTCCTTGATTAAGCGCTTCAAAAACAATTTCATTGACTCCTTCTACCAGGGTGAGTGTAAATCCACTGAATCTACTTCCTAAATAAACACTGGATTGAACAATGTCCTTATTGACATAGATACGGATCAGGTCCCCATCTACGAATTCGTGATCACGGTATTTGATGCTTACAAATTTGGATCCTGTCGTAACATCACCCAAATACTGATCCCTGCCATACTCCGGCAAGGGTTCTTTATCTCTTACAAACGCTTTTGGTGTATTACCTTTGTCATTGAGAAGTAATCCATCTCCCTTCATCATATCAAATTGCTCAGGTTCATCTGTGCTTAAAGACATATTGGTCATTGGATCTCTTTCGTCCTTGGGAAGGGTTAAACCCGGTCTGTCGCGAAGTGGAAGCTCAATTCCGGTTGGATCTTTAGTATTGGTGTCCTTAGTTTCAAATTGCACCGTATTGGTATTGGTTTCAATTTGGGCAAAGGCAGACTGTATTCCGAAGAATATACTTAAAATCACAAATAAGACTCCTTTCATATTACAAATTCTTTGATGTAAACGTAGCAAAAATCAAACCAAAGAATCAATCCGAGCCGTTCTTTTCTTGATCCTTATCTTTATTGGGCTTATTCTTCTTCCGAAGAAAAAAGTACATCATTATCAATAAAACGGGTATAACGATATATACAATGACCTCAAACGGATTCGAAAGATCCAGCGGCATATTATTATCCGGATGTGGTACTTCTCGTGGTATTTGAAAGTCTAGAGACATTATTGTTTTATCACTTTATGAATTTTTATGATGCCATGATCCCCACTGATTTTCAGAAAATACACTCCTTTAGAAATCACATCTAAATTTGAAATTACGGTAATGTCATGTCTATTTTCCACTTCTACGTTCATCTTTCTGCCTTGAATATCGAATAGACCTGCCGTCACAGGGTTTATACTTTCTATAGTGATCTCGGTGGTAAACGGATTTGGATATATGGCAATATCATTTTCAATACTGAAATCGGTATTACTCAATAGAATAGAATCGTAATTGGAAATTTCAAAATCATCGAAATAAAATCCGTCCGCGGGTATGGATCCGTCAGTATCCATCATAAATCTAAATCCTACTGAAGTTTCCATGCTATAATCCTGTAGGCTGAAAAAATAGGGTAACCAGGGTTCATTCAATGTAAAAGTACTGATAGTTTCCCAATTACTTCCCCCATCTATCGTTAACTGAAAATCGACTATATCCCCTTGTTCCAGTGAGTACTTTGAAACGAATGAAACAATGGGTGAGGTGGTTCCCGAAAGATCGAAGGTAGAGTTGAGTTCGAAGAAATTAAGGGTATTATTCATTCCGTTGCCTCCATTGGAATCCCCAAAGCAAAGGGTTCCACTATAGGCGTCATCACTTATTTCGCTCCAAAGGATACCGCTTCCGGTGGCAGTCCAATTGGAAGCCCCATTCTGGGCATCGTCAAAATAAAGTACCTCTTTCGCGCCCACAAAAACAGGTATTTCCAGGACATCATTTAACACGTCATCCTGAAAGATTGATATTTTTATTTCGAAGAAAACGTCTTCAAAATCGGCATTCAAAGAAATAATAAAAGGTTCATTTTCATTATCGGCCCTGGTACGCGCTTCTATATTTCCATAGTTCACCGGAGGGCTTACCATAACTCCGGAAACAGACACCTCGATCGCAACCGTTACATTTTCGGCGCTTGCTCCCACTCCAACATTTTTCGTTTCAACCACCAATGAAAAGGATTCCCCGGGTAGCGCGTCACCTATGAGCTTATGGCTCTGAATATCAACATAGGCACCGGCGATCCAGGAATTATAGAACAACGGATACACATTCTCACTCACCAGATCGAAAATTGTGCTCTGAGGCGGCCAAAATCCTGCGCCATCAATTTCCGGGGTCCATCC
>SMXJ01000040.1 GCA_004356305.1 Bacteroidota bacterium
AAGGTTATTTTCTTATGTGCTTCTACCATTGCGAGTGCTAGTATCCTCATGCAATCTAAAAGCGACCGCTTCCCAAATGGAATGGGAAATGACAGCGGTGAACTTGGGCATAATATTATGGATCATCATTTCAAAGCAGGCGCATGGGCTACTGTAGAAGGCTATGAAGATAAATATTACAAAGGGCGTCGCCCGAATGGGATCTATGTTCCGAGATTCAGAAATATTGGAGGGAAGACCGATCAAAAGAATTTCACACGAGGCTATGGCTATCAGGGAGGTGCGAGTCGAAGTCATTATGAAGAGGTAGTGGCCGAATTGGCCTATGGAAAGAACCTCAAGGAATCAATAACAGAACCCGGTAAATGGAGAATATTGTTGCTGGGATTTGGTGAATGCCTGCCTTATCATGACAATAAAATGACCCTCGATTATGACATTCTTGATAATTGGGGATTACCAACCATCACTTTTGATGCGGAATGGAAAGAGAACGAATATGAAATGCGGAAGGATATGGTGCAACAGGCCGTAGAGATTTTTGAAAAAGCAGGGTATGCAGATATAGAACCCTGGGATGATCCGGGAGCTCCGGGCCTGGGAATTCACGAAATGGGAACTGCCCGTATGGGGAAAGACCCAAAGACCTCTGTATGTAATGGAAACAATCAATTACACGCAGTACCTAACGTATATGTGACCGATGGATCCTTTATGACCTCGGCAAGTTGTGTAAACCCATCGTTATCTTATATGGCATTTACTGCCCGTGCTGCAAATCACGCTGCACAACAAATTAAAATAGAAGCGTCATGAAAAGAAGACAAGCATTAAAGAATATAGGATTGGGTGCCGGATTTTTAGTGGCCTCCCCAACGATAATGAGCTTATTGCAAAGCTGTACCAATGAACCGGAATTCAACCCCTTATTTATCACTAAAGGGGAAGGACACGCCTTACGACGCGTTGTGGATCTAGTTATACCTTCTGATGATACTGTGCCAGGAGCAGTCGATGTAGGCGTTCATAGCTTTATTGATTCTTTTTGGAACGAGGTACTCCCAGAAAAAGAACAAGCTTTGGTAAAAGTTGGTTTTACGGTATTTGGAGATAAATTCCGAAGTACTTTTGATAAAGAGTTGGAAGCCGGTAAACCTGAAGAGTTCGACCAGCTTATGGCTCAATATTTGAAAACCAGTAATGAAGAGCAAAAAGCCTTTGGCGAGAAGATGGGTGAGTTTTATTCAGCATATGAAAAGGATCCTACAGCGCTACCAGACACCGATGCTGCCATGTTTAGTTTACTTTCCAATATACGCGGAATGACCATTTGGAGTTGGAAGACCAGCGAACAAATAGGAGAGAACGTTCTTTGGTATGATCCCGTTCCGGGACAACATAAAGGATGTCTTCCTTCGAGTGAGGCGGGAAACGGAAAAGTGATGTCGTTATAAGAATATAAAGTTAGTATGTTCAGCATTTCTAGGGATGCTGAATTAAATTCAGCATATATGAAACGAAGACAATTTATTAAAAAGGGAGCCTTAACGGGTTCCCTTTTTGCATTTGGAGGGGCTGCATTTGGAGCCGAATTGATCACGAACCCAAAATTTGAAAGCCAATCGAAACATTCCTTTCACCTTAAGTATGCGCCTCATGAGAATATGTTCAAGGCCCATGCCGGGGGTTCTATCATCGATCAGTTGGAATTCATGGCGGATCAGGGATTTACAGCCTTTGAAGATAATGAAATGCGTAATCGGCCTGTGGAAGTTCAAAAGGAAATGGCGAAGGTCATGGAAAAACGAGGGATAGAAATGGGCGTTTTTGTGGCGCATAAAATATATTGGCGAGAGCCAAATTTAGCGAGCGGGAAGCAAGAATGGCGGGATGAATTTCTTCAATATATAAAAGACGCGGTGGAAGTCGCCAAAAGAGTCAACGCTAAATGGATGACTGTAGTGCCGGGGCATGTAGATCTGCGTTTGCATAAAAGTTACCAAACGGCTAATGTGATCGAGACTTTGAAAAGGGCCGGTGCCATTCTTGAACCTCATGATCTGATCATGGTGCTCGAACCTCTCAATTTCAGAGATCATCCCGGATTATTTTTGGCAGAATCTCCGCAAGCGTATCAAATTTGTAAAGCGGTGGATAGTCCTTCTTGCAAAATATTATTTGATATCTATCACCAGCAGATCCAGGAAGGGAATCTAATACCAAATATTAAGGCTTGCTGGGAGGAGATCGCCTATTTCCAGATCGGAGACAATCCCGGCCGTAATGAGCCCACTTCCGGAGAGATAAACTATAAAAATATCTTTAAGTACATTCACAGTCGGGGTTTCAGCGGCATCTTAGGCATGGAACACGGGAATTCAATACCGGGAAAAGAAGGGGAACTACGCGTCATCGCTGCTTATAAAGAAGTCGATGATTTTGTATAAACCATCCACGCATTGAATTATTAGTTATTCCGTTAATTCCTCTACTATGAACTTCCCTTGCATAGTACCAGAATGTCCCGGGAAGCTACACATGAAGTCATAAGTTCCTGCCGGAGGAGCAGTAAAGGTTATGGAAGTAGATTGACCGCCACCAATCGTTTTGGTATGTACGATCACGTCTTTTCCGTCATTGGGGATATAGTCTTTAGTGGCCCCCGCAGCGGCAGCTTCTATCGAGAAAGCTGGGATTTCAACCCCTTTTTTCAACAGGACAAAGTTGTGACCCATCACTAGTATCTCCATTTTACCCGTATGTCGTAAAGTAAGAGTCACCTCTTGCCCTACTTTCACACGAATTTCCTTTTTATCGAATTGCATTAGGTCGTTACCGGTAAGCCCAATATTTATTGTATTGCTACTTTCTTTTTTAGGGGTTTTAGTAAGCCCAATTTTAACCGATTTCTTTTCTTCTTTTTTTTCTTCTCCACCACCGCAACTTACCATAAATGAAATCGCAGTAAAAACGAAAATATACTTGAAAAATTTCATAGTTCTATAATTTAGTATTCAAAAATTGCAGGGTACGGGTTTCACTGTAATAAACCGAATTGGATTGATGGAAACCAACATGCCCTCCGGTTTTAGGCATTTCAAGATAGATGTTTTTTGACTGTGATGCAAGTTCGATAGGGTAACAGGCTTCAGAGAGAAAGGAGTCATTTTCGGCACATAATAACAAGACAGGTGTGACTATCTTAGGTAAAAATTGAAGACTACTATTCTTTTCGTAATAATCGGAAGCATCCTTGAAACCATGTGCAGGGGCAGTGTATTTATCGTCATAATCTTTCAGGGATCGTATACTTTTAAGTTCTTCCGGACTCATTTTATCAGGGTATTTCGGCATTTTAAGTTTGTATTTCTTTCTTAAATTATAAAGAAAAGAAGTTCGATATACGATATTTCCTGATTCAGAAAGTCTGTGCATCGAGCCCTTTAAATTAAGGGGAGCCGAAATTGAGATTCCTTTCTTTATTTCCTTCGGAAGGGTAGTTCGCTCCCCTAAATACTTCAGAAGTAAATTGCCTCCTAAACTAAAACCAATAATCGCGATCTCATCGTAACGGCCCTTTTTCAGAATAAAATTAATGACAGCTTCCAGGTCATCCGTTTTCCCGGCATTATACGATTCATAATGAAGATTGTCTTCCCCACTGCAACCTCGGTAATTCATGCCACAAACGTCCCAGCCATTTTCATTAAGTGCTTTCCCCTGGCCAATCATATACCGTCGCTGGGCGTTGCCTTCCAGGCCATGGAGTAAAATAGCGGTTTTTCTGGTCTTTTTGATAGAAAACGACCAATCCAAGTCCAAAAAATCGTCATCGGGTAAAATGACCCGTTCCCGTTGTTGTAACAGTTTTGGACGAGGGCGCAGTTTGGCTGAGTAAATAGTCGAAAAATGGCTATTTTTAAATAATCCGGAAATTTTATACGAGGATGAGACGATCGGCATTTAGAAACACAGAATTGGATGTAAATCTGGCAAATATAAATCGAAAAACATAAATTTTTCCTAATAGTTTTTTGTGAAATGTTCGTTTCAGTAAATTTATACCATTCATTTAACAAGTAATGCCAAGAACTGAAGTTTTTGATAGGGAGGAAGTATTAGAGAAAGCCAAGAATATCTTCTGGTTCAAGGGGTATAACGGGACTTCCATGCAAGATCTGGTGGATGCAACCGGTTTAAATCGCAGCAGCATTTATAATTCTTTCGGCAATAAAATGGAGTTATATCTGCAAACTTTAAAGAAATATCAAGGGGATATTAGCGATCTTTTTGATAAAGCTAATAAACAAGAGCGAAATGCAATTGAAACGATCGGTTTAATATTTTTGTATGTTTTGGAAGACATTTTGGAAGATACAGAAGAAAAAGGGTGTATGCTCATCAACTGCCGTACTGAAATGGGCAATCATGACAACCAATTGCACGAGTTGTTGGAAGCAGATCAAGAGCGTCTGCTTGGTATATTTCAAAATTTGGTAAGCCAGGGACAAGCCGAAGGCTCCATCCTTACTGGTGAAAAAAGCGAGCTGTTGGCCTATTATTTGGTCAATGCATTTCAGGGATTTAGAATTAGCGGCATGAACATTAAGGATACGGTCATTTTAAAAAGTATCATTCAAAATATTTTAAAAACCATCGCTCGCTAAAGTTATTCAGATTATATAATAGTTATGATATGCATTTAAAAGAATTTGAAATACGTTGGAACGATATAGACGCCAATCGTCATTTAGCCAATAGTGCCTACATCAGCTTTATGAGCCATACTAGGATGAGCTTTATGACAGAAGTGGGTTTCGGTCTCCTTGAAATGGCAAAACACAACATTGGCCTGGTGGTGCTATACGAACATATGTATTATTTTAAAGAGGTATTTCTGGGAAAACCTATACGAGTTTCCCTGGAATTAAAGGGAATTAGTGAGGATGGGAAGTTTTTTCAGTTTTATCATAATTTCTTTGACCACAAAGGTAAAAACTTTGCCAGAGGCGACATGATGGGAGCCTTTATCGATCTGAAAGCGCGAAAATTAACAGAATTGCCTTCCGAATTATTTCATAATTTAAACAAGATCGACAAAGCCGAAGATTTTATCGTCCTGACGAAAAAAGACACAAGGAAACACGGCCATTTCGCAATTGATTTGTAGTGCGTATCAAACGGGTCTTTTAGCAGTTCGTGTGGACAGATACACGCCTAAAAAGATAAGTGCAGCTGCACCAACAAGAAGTGGGCTTAAACGATCTGAACCCAATAAGATGGCAAAGAAAGCCGCCAAAACAGGCTGCAAATAAATAAAAGCACCAATGGTAGATGGGCGTAATTGTTTTAGCGCGTAAATATTTAAAAGGTAGGTCAAAAAGGTAGTTCCAATCACTACGAAAGCCAGTTTCCAGATATGACTTAAAGTAAGACTGCCCCAGGCTACCTCCATAAATTCTGCCCCACCCACAGGCAGGTTCATGAAAATTGCAAAGAGGAAAAAGAACTTCATCAAAGTGATTGAGCTGTATTTTGCCACTAGTGGTTTTACAATGATCAGGTAGAAGGCATACGAAGTTGCGTTAAAGATAAATAGAATATTTCCGAGCGGAATGTTGGGCGCATTGAGTTGTGTTTTTAGGCCGAACAGAATTAGCAACAAAGCTCCTGTCAATCCGAGGGCAATACCAATGGACTTCATCCAGGTGATCTTTTCTTTCAGAAAGATCGCAGAAAGAACCAATAATAATACCGGGGTCAGGGTAATAACAACCGAACTATTGATAGGGGTCGACAGTTCCAGACCTTTAAAGAACATGTTCATATTCAACACCATTCCGCAGAGGACACAGGCTAATATTCGAAGCCAATCTTTGCGGTCAATTTTCTCCTTAGGGAAAAATATACTTGCGATCCAAAAAAGCATAGCAGCCCCAATTACACGCAAAACTATAAATCCGAAAGGTCCAATAATATCGGGCATCAACCCTTTTGCAAGTGTATGGTTGACACCGTAAATTGCACTGGCAACTGTGGCGGCGAGAAGGGCAAGAGTGCGTTGATTCATAGGTTACGTATCGAGGCTTTTGCTGCTTCGACCGTTTTTTTACTATTGCCCACGAAAATTTTATTTTCAACCACCACCACCGGACGTTTCAAAAAGGTATAATGTTCTAAAATGAATCTTTTGTAGTCATCCTCGGTCAATAGTTCATCTTTTAGGCCGCGTTCTTTGTAGAGTTTAGCTCGTTTACTGAACAATGCCTCATAACTACCTGCCAATTTTTGGAGGACTTCGAGTTCTTTTACGGGAATTTCCTTTTGTTTTATCTCGTGTTTTAGAAATTCAGAAGGTAGTTGCAGTTCATGGAGAATTCGCTTACACGTATCACAGGTGGCGAGGTAGTAAACTTTTTTCATCGGTATTGCTTATCTAAAAAGGGTAATACTTCGGCGAATGGGATCTCCAGCAAAACAGGCCCTTCCGCATAACTCGCAATTTCATATGGGTTGTAAATAACGATCAGCCCTTTATCATCAAACCCCATGGACTCGGGCAGGTAAAAGTTGTCGTTATCAAACCAAAAACCGCTAGCGTTTATGTTATCCTCCAAAGGAATATCATGGGCTTCTTTAAATTTAGTTTCAGCAAAAGCTTCGAATTCATCATAATTGATAAAAAGATCTTTCGTTTTGATTTCTTCGCCGGTTTGAACGTCGAAGTTTATAAAAGAAGTACCACCATATCCATGTGCGCCCCCTGTAAATAAATACAGTTGAATTTCGATACAGGCTCTATTCTCATTAAGAAAAGGATTGGTAATTGTCACTTCGGCTTCGTAACTCTCGAAGTCCAATTCTGACGGAAAGTCCGGTTGATGATCTCTAAAGGACATGATAAAATGGGTAGCAACTTCCGGGATATCGTTAACTGTAGGGATTACGTCGTCGCCCAGGAAGAGGGCTTCGATAATTTGCTCCTTTATTTTGGAGTTTATTTTTTCTGAAATTTCGGTATCACCCATGGCTTTTACATAATCAATAATAACAGTCGAACAAGGCTGGTCTTTGCAGATCTCAAGGTCTTGCTGGTTAAAGCTTTCCGAAGAAAAGCGAAGCATCGGTTCATTTTTACAACTAGAAAAAAGTAATGCTATAAAAAGTAGGTGATAAGCGTAAGTCATGGTATAAAAGTACGACAGTTTTCAATATCCAAGAGTAAACATGTACTTTTGTTAGTGAAACCTGTAGTAATCTATAAAAGCAATTCATCATTACGAATAATTCATATGAAATTCAACACAAAAACCATACATGGCGGCCAGAAGCACGATACGGCCTACGGCGCTATAGTGCCTCCTATTTATCAAACGTCCACTTACGCCCAATCCACTCCCGGCGGGCATAAAGGATATGAATATTCACGAACACATAACCCAACCAGAAACGCTTTGGAAAAAGCATTTGCCAGTATTGAAAATGGCAATTACGGCCTGGCTTTTGGGAGTGGGCTCGCTGCTATCGATGCGGTTATCAAATTATTAAAACCCGGGGATGAAGTGATCTCAACCAACGATTTGTACGGGGGGTCCTATCGATTGTTCACCAGTATATTTGAAGGGTTTGGGATCAAGTTTCACTTTATCGGAATGGAGAATTCTTCAAAAGTGGAACACTTTGTAAATGAAAACACAAAACTTATTTGGGCGGAAACGCCTACCAACCCTATGATGAATATCATCGATATTAGGACGTTGGCTGCGATTGCCAAAAAACATAATATTTTATTTGGGGTTGACAACACTTTTGCCACTCCTTATTTACAGCAACCCTTGGATTTGGGAGCCGATATTGTCATGCACAGTGCGACTAAATATTTAGGAGGCCACAGTGATGTGGTGATGGGTGCATTGATAGTGAAAGACAAGGACCTGGCAGACCGTTTATATTTTATACAAAATGCGAGTGGCGCCGTTTGTGGCCCGCAAGATAGTTTTTTGGTGCTGCGTGGAATTAAAACGCTTCACATTCGTATGCAACGCCATTGTGAGAATGCTAAGAAAATAGCCGAGTATCTTGTCGATCATCCCAAAATCGAAAAAGTGTATTGGCCGGGACTTGAAAGTCATCCTAACCATGAGATAGCGAA
This sequence comes from Bacteroidota bacterium, assembly GCA_004356305.1. Taxonomy (GTDB): domain Bacteria; phylum Bacteroidota; class Bacteroidia; order Flavobacteriales; family Flavobacteriaceae; genus Aureisphaera. Next base: position 8,153 of record SMXJ01000040.1, read on the forward strand.
GGAACAAATGAAGGATTATGGTGGTATGATCTCCTTTGTGACAAGGGGAAACAACTATGACGACGCGATCAGGATCGTAGAAAACATGAAGCTATTCACCCTGGCAGAAAGTCTAGGGGGTGTAGAAAGCCTTTCCGGGCATCCGGCAAGTATGACCCATGCAAGTATTCCTAAGGAGGAGCGTGAAAAGACGGGAGTGGTGGATGCACTTATTCGGTTGAGTGTGGGTATTGAAGATGTGGATGACCTCATTGCAGATCTGGAGCAAGCTATTGGGTAACCCTATAGGACTCAAAATATAAAGGGCGAAACTTAATAAATTACCCTTATAGTATGTATGAATAATAATGGTTAGTCCAGATAATAGATATACCCAAAATTCAGCCAGAAAATCCAGTCATTTGCTTTGTTTTCGGGTACTTCGACCACGCCATTATTTTCAAAGCTCGGGTTTAAGCCTTCTACCCAATTGGAAAAGTAATATTGCCAACGCGCATCCAGCATTAAGTCACTCAAGGGCGTTAATTTATATCGGACTCCGGCACTCATAACAATGGACCAGGTAGAGTCACCCTCCTGCTGGAAAGCGTTAAAATACTTCGGAGGTGTTGTGATAGGCGTATTCAATGGCCCGAGTTGACTATGAACTTCGGGATCAAAGCTTACCCAGTGGACACCAAAGCTTCCAAAAGGTGCTAATTTGTAGGCACCTGCCGCGAAATCCCGAATACTCAATGGAAAATATTCAAGTTGAGCGCCGATATCAAAAACAGAAGTTGATCCTTTCATGGCACGTAGTTGATCTGCCGTAGATGTTGTACGATCCGGATCTACCCATTCCCCAAGATGGTCAAATTTGGTAAAGTGATAATCGATTTCACTTCTTATTTTAAAGTGATCATTGAAATAGACGTCTCTCGTATAGCAATTACAGTCTGCGCGGTACGAAAAGTTGATGTAATGAATGAGTCCAATTCCAAAACCAACATTTCCTATATTGGTTTCAAAATCAAAACGCTGTCCATAATCCGAGTAAAAAGCGAGAGGTCCAGCTATAATTCCTATCTCGTGAGAGAAGCCGAGCTGGCTATTAATTTCTTGTTTTGCTACCGCAAAAAACAAGAATACCACTAGCAATATTCTGGTATTCATTAGATTTTAGGTTTAGATTGAGACGTAACAAATATATAAAAACATATCTAACATGAAAATATATTATCAATAATTGGCTTATTTCAGTAAAAAACACCCTTCTTTTTTACAGAAAACTTATATTTGCCAACTATAACGAAAACGTTTTTATTTTATTGAATTATAAGGCAAAAAACGTTTTTTAAGCACCATTTTAAGGATTTTTAGACTATCGATCTCTTTTTATTAATTCTAAAATTTTTGTTGTGAAGCAAAGTATTAAAGATTTTATTTCTGAAGTAGCGGAAATGAACCCTAATGAGCCTGAATTTATACAGGCTGTCACTGAAATTGCCGAAACCGTGATCCCATTTATTGAAGAAAATGAAAAGTACCAAAACAAGATGCTTTTAGAACGAATGGTAGAGCCTGAGCGGGTCATTCTATTCAGAGTTCCTTGGACCAACGATAAAGGCGAAATTAAGGTAAACAAAGGATACAGGGTTCAATTTAACTCGGCCATTGGCCCATACAAGGGAGGATTGAGATTTCACCCTACGGTAAACCTGAGTATTTTAAAATTTTTAGGTTTTGAGCAGGTGTTTAAGAATAGTCTTACCACACTGCCTATGGGTGGAGGGAAAGGGGGCTCCAATTTCGATCCCAAAGGGAAAAGTGATGCCGAAGTAATGCGTTTTTGTCAGAGTTTTATGACCGAATTAGCCCGTCATATGGGCCCTAATAATGACGTACCGGCCGGAGATATTGGTGTAGGGAGCCGTGAAATAGGGTACCTATTTGGTCAGTACAAACGTTTGCGCAATGAATTTACCGGGGTTTTAACGGGGAAGGGCCTTAGTTATGGAGGATCATTAATACGCCCCGAAGCTACGGGTTATGGCAATGTGTATTTTGCCCAAAACATGCTTGAAACAATAGGGGAAAGCTTTAAAAGAAAGACAGTGGTTATTTCAGGATCT
>SMXJ01000041.1 GCA_004356305.1 Bacteroidota bacterium
AACCAACTTTCAGGGGCGTTATGTTTTAAGACATGCCTGGAATGGAGAAGCCACATGTGAAGCAGCAAAGGAATATAAAGTAAGGGTAAAAACAAGGATGGAAAGCGAAGCTAAGAAGCTTGCTAGTCTTACAGGCTGGGATATAAACGAAATCAGGGATAAAATGGATATAGATAATATGGTTGATATAGATAATGTGAAATGGTGGAAAAAGTTGTGGAGGAACTGATACATTAGGGAGGGCTATACAATTTGTGTATAGCCCTTTTGATTTGTGAAATGTTGAGATGCGGCCCCTTTTGTTTCTTAAATATGATATGCTAGGTGAAAGAACAGGAGTTTAGATTTAATAATAGACACTTGTCTACCGATTTTATGATTAGTAAAATAATCAAAAATTGACTTTTCTAACAATACCCGAAATCATCCCCGCCAATATAAAACCTGCCAGAGCATACAAAAATCCCTCAGAAACCCAAATCCATACCAGTAAAGGTATGTTCATTAATACGACTAACCACAAGATCCCTCTGCCTACAGTACTTCTATAGATTTCTGGCTGGTTTGATATTGGTTGACTGTCACAGTACCAAGCATATCCAGCAATAAATTATTAAAAGTCTTTACATCATGGCATAGGCGAATCAATACTTTAAGCTCTTCGAGCTCTTCTCTCAAGAGCAAAAGAGTTTGTATCTTGTCCCGGCGCTAGTTTGCCCTGACGACTAGTTTTAAAACCTCCCTAGCTACATCTCGAAGATCCGACCCTATAGAATACTTATGATAACGTGAAAAATTAATCACTATCTTCTCAAAATAAAGGCACAGATCATATGCGCTCTCGTAAATTGGCAAATGCTCTGTCTGTGCCATTTTCTTTTATACCGTCATAGCTTTCTTCATAACACTTTCTCCGAAAAATTCTGCCCCCCCAACCCCGTTTATCAAATGATCAAATTGCCAAACCAACAAACAACATGTTCATATCTTGTAGGTGCAGACGGCGCCAGATCTAGGATAGCTAAACTATTTGGACTGGGACAAAACAACCAACTACTCCTTGGAATTGAATATGAAGTAGAGGGAATAACTAAATTAGATAAAGATTTTCTCCATGTTTTCTTAGATTCAAAACTTGCACCCGTCTATATCGCCTGGGTCGTTCCGGGTGTAAATTTAACGCAGGTTGGCCTTGCCTCTAAATATCCCAGAAAACCAAACATAAAGAAATTTTATAATATAATAGAACAAAATTATAGTGGAAAGAGTACAAAAATTATAAGCAGAAAGGGTGGATTTATACCCTGTGGTAATATTGTAAAACCTTTTGTTAAGAATAATGTTTGTCTTTTAGGTGATGCCGCCGGCATGGTTTCTCCGATGACTGCAGGTGGAATTCATCCTGCTATAGAAATAGAAAGACTGCTGGGAATCGCTATTAGTGATTATTTGCAAGATAGCGGTATTTCTACCAGAAAAAGAAATAGGTAAACACATACCTTTATATTTTGTAAAACAGGGGCTAAGAAGATTATTTGACCTCATAACTCCCCCAAACTTTATAATTAACTTCCTGATTAACAACTCTTTATTCAGAAAAACAGCCCAGTTAGTATTTTTCCATCACAGAGGGCTGCTCTCTAAAAAAGCCTGGAACGAAATATTAGGAAGAGAAAAAAACAGTGATCTTTAAATTGAAATCCGCAACTTCAAAAATCCTGCTTATTCTTAAAAATGGACGCGGCCATCAGCTACCCACATAAAAGATGTGTCGCCGCAAGAAATGGAACAAGCTGCAAAACAGATATTCGCTGAATAGAATTTATGAATAAGTAGATATGAAATTAATGATACCCTGCTAAAAAGTAACCAGGGTATCATTAAACACTTCAAGAATATTGATAAAAATTATCCGTGTTCTAAATCAATCTTAAAGGTATCGGCAAATCTGGTTAAAACATGAAAAGTGCCAGCTACCATCGTGAGTTCTGCTATTTCTCCGTCATTGAAATGCTTTCTCATTTCAGATAAAGCTTCATCACTTGCTGCAACATTTTTTGCAAGCTCTGTCGTATATTGGACTATAGCCTTTTCTTTATCATCTAAAGCAGCACTTGTGGGATCATCTGAGGCAGCAATTTTTTCATCCGTAAGTCCAGCTTTTTTACCGGCAGCTGTATGATGAGCAGTGCAGTAAGCACAGCCATTTAGTTTAGATGTTGTAAGAATAGCAAGCTCTTTTAGATCACTGCTTACTTTTGAAGGACCTAAAGCCGCCCCTAAAAATGGCATAAAACCTGCTAAAAGCTCAGGCGCATTTGCCATTGCCTTTATTACATTTGGAACCACTCCAAATTTTTTTTGCAGACCATCATACATTCCCTGAATATTTTCAGGTACTTGATCTCTTTCTACATAAGCTATTTTAGCCATGTGAAGCCTCCTAGTTTTTATTTATTGAACATTCGTTCAATAATATGTAAATTTTTTTATTTAAGTGCAGATAAAATTACACCTACTATATCTTTCATTTGTTGCCTGCCTGCTGCAGATTTACCTGTTACAAGCAATCCATGAGTAGAGCTTGCAAAATAAGATGCAAGAGCTTTTATATTCGATTCTCCTGATATTTGTCCAAGCACTTGAGCTTTTAGCAGACAGTCATAAAAAGCCTTTTTAATATTCTTTAAAATTGTATTTACTACTTCTGCGGCTTGCTCATCATGGGGTGCTAGTTCAACTACTGTGTTTACTACTAAACACCCTATACACTGCTTATCGGATGGGCGGTCAATCATTTCCTGAAAAAATTTCCTGATATTTTCAACAGGCGACTCACCATCATTTAAAACCTTAATAGTATTTGAAGTTACTACCTCTCCGTAATGTTTAATAGATTCTATAAACAGGGAATGTTTGTCACCAAAAGTGTTATATATACTTCCTGGCTGAATACCCATCTCATCTACAAGGTCTTTCATGCTTGTGGCTTTGTAGCCCTTTTGCCAAAAGACACTCATTGCTTTTGATAGAGTTTCGTCTCTGTTAAATTCGAAGTGTCTGCCCATACTAGGTATATTATATCAAATCTTGAATGATTGTTCAAGAATATATTTATTATCTTCGTTTAACATTTTTATTACAAAGAATAGTATTAAAACAACAGAGGGGGGGGGAACTATTTAAATGAAAGGTTAGTGAATTTTAATTGATAAGTTTTTTATACAGGGAAGGGATATTTATCCCTTCCCTTATTATGTTTAGAACCTATTGTTTATCTTTATAGCTACATCCTTCTTTTTCCTGTTTATAACTGCACTCTTTTCCTTCTTTGTATGCTGCCATTTTTTCCTTGAAAATTCCTGAAAGCGTAACGATTTGCTCGTCGTTTAGAAGAGATCTCATTTTAAGCTTCTTTTCGAGCTTAAGCTCCATCTTCTCTGTTTTCTTTGTTATCTTTTCTTTGTGCTTTGCTATAATAGCTTCGTCAGTGGACTTTGGATCACCCATCAGATCATACAGCTCGCCGCGGAGTGCTTTTACTTCAGAACGTAATTTTTTAAACTGATCAACATAGCTTTCATCAATAGCATTCAGATCGGTAACCTGTTTTTCGGTTAACCCAACTTCTTTTACTATTTCTTCATTTTCCCACCATTTGTAATATTTATGTTTACCGGGATAGGCAAACACGGTTACAGCTAAAACGAAAATCAAAAGACCTGCAAAAACCGACAATTTCTTCATTTTAATACCTCCTGAACAATCATATAGATTAATAACTACTTATAACAAATATAGTTTCAATTAAATATACTATCTCTAAATGCTATAATGATATAGAATATTATTACAAAAACTTTTTCATATACTACTGAAATGAAAAATAAACAAAAATTCATAGCAGCGGCTGTTCAGGCTTCACCTGTATTTTTAAATAAAAGTAAAACAATCTCCAAGGTCATCAAGCTCATTGGTGAAGCATCCAAAAACGGAGCAGAAATTGTCGTATTCCCCGAGGCTTTTATTCCAACTTATCCCTTTTGGCCAAAAGATATAGGAACAGCGCTGGGAAGAAAACTTATTTTAGATGCATACACCGAGCTTTTTAAAAACTCCGTAGACGTGCCAGGCCAAGATATTTCAAAAATAGGAAATGCTGCCAAGAAATCAGGAGTTTATGTTGTTATCGGAGTTAATGAAAGAGAGGGCGGCACGCTTTATAACACCATATTATACTTTGGAAAAGACGGCACGCTTATAGGAAAGCACAGAAAATTGATGTCGGTAGATAGCGAAAAATGCATCTGGGCAAACGGCACCGTAAAGGATGTAACAGTAGTCGAGACGGAGCTTGGAAAAGTGGGCGGGCTTTTCTGCTACGAGCACCACCTCACACTTGCAAAATATGCAATGTATCTAAAAGGCGAACAGATTCATGTGGGTCTTTGGGGAGGACATGGGTTTGCTAAAAATACGATGGACTTTGCAAGCAAACAGTATGCATTTGAAGGCCAGACATTTGTGATCATATCGTCAATGACTATCAATGAAAAATTAATCCCCGATTCATTTTCGCTTAAAAAGCAAACAACATGGGACTACCCGGGGGGAAGCGGAATCATAAACCCAAGGGGTGAATATATAGCAGGCCCAGTATACGATAAAGAAGAAATTGTATACGCCGAGATCGATACAGATCAGATCATAAGAGCAAAAGCAGTCATCGACTGCACCGGCCACTTCTCCAGACCCGATATTTTTAATTTAGAGATAAAGGAGTAACAAATTCAGTTACCTAATTACTGAGCATCTACAAGCTTCCCCTTTACCCCTACATTTCTTACTATTATACATCGCTAGATGGCAGTGAACCCTCCATTAACTGTGACACTCTATCCAAGTATATTTCGTCGCTCATTTTATACTCCGATTAGTGAATTAGTAGTACAGATTAAAGCCAAGGATGTGTCTGCCCAATTGCGGCTCATTTCACATTTCCGGATAAGTCGACAGAAATATCGAGTACTCCATTGTCTTTTTTGTACTTCTCCCAAAGGGATATTAACTCCCTTCGTTTATCAGGATACCTTTTACTCAAGTCATTTAGCTCTGCGGGGTCCTGTTCCAAATTGAATAACTCCCAATCGCCTGTACCAAACGGTTTTTGCATCGAGAGAATCTTCCAGCCATCGGCAATGTAAGCTTTCATACCAAATAGTTCGTAACCAACTTCGCTGACTGGTAAATCATTACCACCCTCAAGTAAGGCCAGCATCGAACTTCCCTGCATGGCATGCACCTGACGGCCTTCAAACTGCCGCCCACGCTGCTCGATATTGGCTAAGTCAAGAATCGTCGGCATCATACTATTAATGTGCAGAAATGAGTGATTCATACCGCCGGCATTTGCCATTTTGCCAGGTAGTTTTATTAATAATGGTGATCGAATGCCTCCCTCCGCGGGGAAACCCTTAAACATTCGGCTTGGCGCCATACTGGCTTGAGCCCAACCCGGTCCCATTTCTATAAACGAGTTGGCCAGCCCTCGGTTATCAAGGCTATTATCAAAAGAGTTCAAAAACTCCTCAGTCTGTCCGGGATATCCTTCCATTGTTGCACCATTTGCACCATTGTCGGAGAAGAAGATGATCAAGGTGTTTTCGTATTCACCAGTTTCTTTGAGATAATCGAAGACGCGCTTGATCTGCCCGTCCATGTAATCAACCATAGCTGCATAAACTTCCATATCTCGAGCCGCTTCCACCCTTTCCTCCGGCGATAGTTTTTCCCAGGCTTTAACGATAGGCAAACGCGGGAAGGACCTGATATCTTTATTGATAATACCAAGCGCCTTTAAACTTTGAAGTCGCTTTTCTCTCAAGGCATCCCAACCCGTATCGTACATACCCTTGTATTTGTCTATGTATTCCTTAGGGGCATGTAATGGATCATGCGGTGCGGTGTATGCCAGGTATGCAAAGAAAGGCTTACTATTATTTCGATCCCTCTTGATCCAATTCAGAACCATATCGGTGTAGTATGTAGTTGAGTAAAAATCATCCGGCAGAGATTCCACGGGTTTACCGTTACGGAAGTATACCATGGCTTGTGTAGGCGATACTGGCTTGCGGTCGCTCAGGTGACTTCCACCACCTGGTAAAAGAGTAAATGTTTCGTCGAATCCCCTTGCATGTGGAACGGTGTTGGGCTTATCACCCAGATGCCACTTGCCAGCCATGTAAGTGCGGTATCCACCGGCCCTCAAGACCTCGGGAAGCGCAGCGACATCAAAATTCAAATAACCCTCATAACCAGGTTTTCCCTCTGATTCCGGTGTTATAAACTCCCCCATAGTTCCAATCCCCGCCAGATGATTATCGACCCCGGAGAGGAGTACCGATCGGGATGGAGAACAGGTCGGCAGAACATGAAAGTTGGTCAACTGTAGGCCCTCTTTTGCCAACTCATCAAGCGTTGGAGTAGCGATCTCTCCACCAAATGGTCCAATATCCGAATAACCCATATCGTCGGCAACGATCAGCAATACATTGGGTCGCTTAGGTTGCGCTGACGACGTCTTACTCTGATCTGTTTTTTGAGCGCAGCCAGTCGCAGAAAGAAGCAGAGCGGCAAATGCAGTGATTACTAGATTGATGACATTGTGCTTTATCACGATTCTCCTCCAAATGATTTTGCGAGATGACAGCAACCAGTTGCATCAGGCCGTGTTGCCAACCGCAGGATAACTATTAATTATACGGATAATTATGCGCAAAAATTTCCGTATAAAAATATAAAGCAGATTCTCTTAAATTTTTCATATTGTGTCAATGAATCAAAGATATTATATAAGATATGAGGAACTAACTCAATAACTTAAGGGGAGGATATTTAAGGGTCGCTTCCCTTATATTTTATTAATAACTATAGGAAGGATTACTAATTTATAAGGAAGGAAAGTGCGCCGAAAAATATCAACGCACTTTTAATTTTCGATCACTAAGCTGCAATTACATTTTGCGCTTGTGGGCCTTTTTGTCCATCAATAACGGTGAATTCAACGCGCTGTCCTTCTTCTAAAGAACGATAGCCATCGCCACTAATTTCACTGTAGTGAACAAAAACATCCTTATCATTTTCGCGCTCAATAAAACCAAAACCCTTGGTAGAATTGAACCACTTTACTGTGCCAATTACACGATCTGACATGCAGGTAACCTCCTGTAATAAAATTGGTTTATGCTAGTGGTTCAAAATCAATTACAGATAAAACATCTTTACAGATTAAATCTTTAATTAGTCAAGAACTACTGCAACAACATATAAAAGTTTGCACTATTTCACATTTATGTCAAATGAACAACTAAATATCTGTGGCTGTGTAGTATTACTATGTGATGTTTATTAAGCAGGATTTACCCTGAATTTAAAAAAGAAAAGTCCTTTAAACTATCTTTATTGCCCTGATTGAACTCATCAATTCGTTTAGAAGTGCTCACATCATAAAAATGTGCTACTACACCTGCCGTTACATCCTTATTATATTCGGCAAATTTACTAACGTAAGTATTGCAATCAGATCTCACAGATTCCGGATCGTCTTTTTGTGTATCCTTTGCAAGTATAAAATAGGTAATCAACAAATTACCGCTTTCTGAATTAGTAGCAAAGAAGACTTTTGTATCATATTTTGTTTGCACTTCTTCATTAAAATGCTTGTGATATGTTACCACATATGGATTGAATTCAGATTTTACAGAGTAAGCTAAAATACAGGCTATTTTATCCGAACTGTCCTCAATATACTTATTAATATTTTCATTGTATTCATTTAATTCATCGTTAGACATAGATTTGCCTCTTTATATATTATTAAATTCTATAAATTAATGGTCAAAATAATACTACGTATTAAATAATATGCGAGTGTCGGGATATTTTTATTTGTTGGAATAGTTTATATATACCAAATACCAAAAGCCCGAATGCAACCGAGTTTATTAGATAGATAGCCGTTCGTATAAATCGTACCCACCTGGTTATATCTTCTTCGAACATCTTATGATTCCTTACTTCAGTCAGGAATCATTTATTTTGAATCTTTTGAATGTAAGGATGAATAAAAATAGCTACTGGAAATGAGATAATCAATGATACCGGCTTCCAACTATCAACTACTTTTCCTACTTTGTTTCTTGTTGTACTCACAAGTTCATCTGCATCATCCTCTTTAGTATCTTTATTAGACAGCTTGTCAAAGAACTCTTTAAAAACAGGCCTCGTTTACTCACCTATCTTCTTACCCACAAAATAACCCACAGTAGTTGTAATTACAAAATGAGAAATTGTTATAAGTAAAAATAACTTTAAAGTCTTTCGGGATTGAAAATTAAATATGCTCACGACTTTATTAATATCTTTTCAATTTCAGGAGGGAATTTTCTGTAGGGTAAATTATCATTTTCCATTCAGCGATTATCACACAGGTTCCTCAGAACATTGTTCTAAAGATTCACTTAGTCCATCTCTAATGGACTCTCTCATATTCGGAATAGACAACAGATACAACGTCTCCTGAATAGAACTCCAGTCTTCTTCAGATAATAGCACCGCATTATTTCGTTTACCTGTTATTAGTATTGGTTCGTGAGATTGCAAAGCTTCGTCTATAAGATTATTTAAGTTATT
>SMXJ01000042.1 GCA_004356305.1 Bacteroidota bacterium
AGGGTGAGAAAGTGATATGCATCCGCACATTGCGCGAGCATCCAAATGAGATGAAACCGCCATGAATTGTTTTCCAACTTGATGAATTTTTCTCCGTCATACGGATGGATTTCAACGGCCAGATTATATTTACTCGCCAATTCAAAAATAGGCTCGTTCTCTTCATCAAAGATACAGCGCCAGGTTCCGATGGTATCCATATAATGAGTGGGCAGACATAACAATAGCATGTCTAGTTCTTCCACACAGCGTTCGATCTCCCACAAGGCACCGCGTACAAAGCCGGGATGAACGACAAAGCCACAGGTGAATTTAGAAGGATTGTTATGTTGGACTTTTGCGTTAAAATCATTCTGGAACCGCAATGCCTGTTTCATTTCCTCCACACGCAGACCACTTCCGTAGAGTTGAGAAAGATTTAGAACCACGGCATGATCGATCTTGAATCGCTCCATCCATTCCAGTTTATCATCTAAGAAAAAACTCGAATCGGTCACCGGCCGGCTCCAATCCTTCTGTAACATAAACTTTCGGTCCTTATCCACCCAGAAAATCTCTTTTTCCTTCATAAATTTGGGAATTTCCTCCGGATAGGGAAGTAAATGTGAATGGCCGTTAATACGAAGTTTTCTTTTCATTCCTTAAAGTTACAAACTTTTCGTTCGCCCGCCATCAACGGGTAAGTTAATCCCATTGATATACCCTGCCGCTTCACTTGCCAAAAAAGCCACTGCATAGGCGATCTCAACGGGTTGGGCAAAACGTCGTGCCGGAACGATACTTTTCATAAAATCACCGGCTTTTTCATGCGAACCACCAAAACGTTTGGATGCATTTGCAATGATATCGTCTAGTCGATCGGTGGCTGTAAAACCGGGTAATACATTGTTAACCGTAATCCCAAATTGGCCCAATTCATTTGCCAGTGTTTTACTCCAACTCGCTACCGCACCTCGAATAGTGTTACTTACACCCAAACCGTCTATAGGTTGCTTCACCGAAGTGGAAATAATATTAATGATCCTTCCATAACCGGCCTCTTTCATCCCCGGAACAACATTTTGAACCAAAATTTGGTTGCATATCAGATGGTTAGAAAATGCCTTGGTAAATTCTGAAACTTTCGCAGAAAATATAGGTCCACCCTCTGGGCCACCGGTATTATTTATTAATATATGATAGTTTGTTCGCTGAATTGCTTCTATCATTTTTTCTTTTAATGCTGAAGGATCCGTAAAGTCTACTACTAAATATTCATGTTGCTGTCCGTGTTTGGAAGATAACTCAGCCAGCACCGATTTCAATTTATCCTCATTGCGTGCCACTAAGGTGATGGTTGCTCCTAAAGAGGCCATTTCCATGGCGGATGCCTTTCCAATTCCGGCACTGCTCCCACAGACCAAAGCATTTTTATTTGTTAAATCCAGATTCATTTTTTTATCAATCCATTAATTATATTTCACTACTCACTACTCACTACTCACTACTCACTACTCACTACTCACTACTTTCGCCTTCATTGTCCCACTACATTTCCCGCCTACATTTCCCGCCTACATTTCCCGCCTACATTTTATTTCGGGCGGGCAAGCATTTCGGACGGGCAAGCATTTCGAACGTACAAGCACCCCCCACTATTCATATTCAATACAGACATTCTTTGCTTCCGTAAAAAAACGGAGGGCTTCAAATCCGCCTTCACGTCCTACTCCACTATCTTTCATCCCGCCGAAAGGCGTCCGTAAGTCACGGTTGAGCCAGGTATTGACCCATACTATTCCGGCTTCCAGTTCTTTACTTAGCCGCATGGTACGGTTCAGGTCGTTGGTCCATAGGGTGGAGGAGAGGCCATATTTCACGTTATTCGCCATTTGCAGGGCTTGCTCTTCCGTTTCAAAAGGCATTACAGTAACAACGGGACCAAAGATCTCCTCTTGGTTCACTCTGCATTGGTCATCGAATACTTCAATGACCGTAGGTTGTAAATAATATCCATTTTCATGACCGTCTACCTTTACTCTATTTCCTCCAAATAGAATTTTCCCCCCTTCATCTTCGGCAATCTTAATGTAGGATTCCACCTTTTCCAAATGTGCTTTGGAGACCAAAGCCCCTAAATTCGTCTCTTCGTCAAATGGATCTCCAACTTTCAACGCCGAGACCTTAGCCACAAAGTCTGTCTTGAATTGTTCGTATATAGATCTTTCAACGAAAATTCTACTTCCGCAGAGACATATCTGCCCTTGATTCGCAAAAGATGATCTTACGGTTACCTCCAGCATCTTATCATAGTCACAATCGGCAAAAATGAGGTTGGGGTTTTTACCGCCTAATTCAAGAGATAATTTTTTAAACATGGGTGCGGCAGTACGGGCGATATGTTCGCCGGTTTTGGTTCCGCCGGTAAACGAAATCGCCTTAATGTGAGGATGTGCAATGATCGCTTGTCCGGCAGAAGGACCTGTTCCGTGAACGATGTTTAAAACTCCTTTAGGAAGGCCGGCTTCCGAACAAATTTCACCTAATAAAAAAGCGGTCATTGGAGTAACTTCACTTGGTTTAGCAACCACGGTATTACCGGCCGCGATCGCCGGAGCAATTTTCCATGATAACAAATAAAGGGGTAGATTCCATGGCGAAATGCAGCCGACCACGCCAAGGGGCTGGCGCAGGGTATAATTCATAGAATTCAAACCCACACTTTCATAGGCTTCGCTATTAAATTGAGTGATGGCATGAGCAAAAAACCTAAAGTTGCTGGATGCTCTGGGAATATCCATCGCTTTTGCCAAACTCAGTGGCTTACCATTGTCTTTTGCTTCGGCTTCGGCCAGGCCGTCAAGGTTATCCTCGATAAGAGAAGCAATCCTCAGCATGATCCGGCTGCGTTCTTCAATAGTAGTATTGGACCAACTCGGGAAGGCAGCTTTGGCAGCTTCGTACGCTTTTTCTACATCTTCGGAATTGCTATTGGCTATCCTGGAATACACCTCACCCTTACTAGGATCATAATTATCCAACCATTCATCGCTATGAGGGTCGCAGTAAGTCCCGTTTATATAATTTAGTATTTTTTGCATATCAAAGTGGCTTGTACGCCATGGCTTTTATTTCCACCACCAGATTGGGATGTGGCAATTGATGAACTGCCACAGTAGTTCTTGCCGGACCTGTTTCCTTATCGAAAAACTCAGCATAGACTTCGTTATAACCGGCAAAATCGTTCATATTCACCAAAAAGCTGGTCACATCTACCACGTCTGTCATGGCAGCGCCTTCGGTAGCCAGATAGTCTTTAATGTTGTTCAATACGGCTCGTGTTTGCTCACGTACATCGAGACGCATAGTTCCCATATTATCTTCTTGATGGACACCTGCAAAAGTGTTGTCCGGTAGGCGAGAACTGGTACCGCTGACAAATATAAAATCCCCCGCTCGTTTTAGGTGCGGGTAGGCACCGCGTGGAGTGGCTTTTCCTTCAACTAATCTGCTTTTGTTACTCATGGTTTTCTATTTATAACATTCCCATCAAATCGTCATCGTGAAGAATGTCTTCGGTTTCTTTTTGTACGATCTCTAATTTTTCCTTCAAACTCATCGTATCCGTTAATTTACCGTCATCCAATAAATTCAGGATGGCCTTATCCTGTGCACGACCTCTCTTCATTGCCTCACTATAGGCAATGTTCTCGTTAAAGGTAACCAAAGAATATTTACTGTTATAGTCTTTCGGGAACTCAGCTTCGAAGGCGGTTTCCAGTTTTCTTTTCTGCTGAAATAAAGGGCTTGCGGTATGCTCTTTCATTTCGTGGAAGTTGTCTATTGCAAGATCGGCTATGGCATCAGTGTCTTTTTTTCTTTCTTTTTCGTATTCGGTAAAAACAGTTTGCCAGTCTCCTTCGTACCGATCCAGTATTTCGTCAAACACCACAATATCTTCAAAGGAGGCATTCATTCCTTGTCCGTAAAAAGGAACGATGGCGTGTGCTGCATCTCCCATTAGCAGTGTTTTCCCGTGGCTGTTCCAGGGGGAACATTTGATAGTGCCCAGTGCTCCCGTTGGGTTTTCGAAGAATTCTTCCACCAGATTTGGCATTAAAATAAACGCATCGGGGAACTCTTTGGTGAAGTATTCTGTCACCAATTCCGGTGTTGTTAAATTATCAAAGCAATAATCGCTATTGGAAAAAGGCAAGAAAAGTGTTACCGTAAAACTTCCGTCGAGATTGGGCAGGGCGATGAGCATATCTTCACCTCTTGGCCAAATGTGAAGAGCGCCTTTATCGGTTCGATAACCGCCGCCTTCCGCAGCCGGGATGGTCATCTCCTTATATCCGTGTGTCAGCCACTGCTGTGAAAAACTAAACAAGAACTTACTATAATTGAACATACTTTGACGCACTGCAGAGCCTCCGCCATCAGTTCCAAAAATCACATCTCCGCCATATGTTATTTGCTCGTCTGTGGCATAGTCGATAAAGGTAGCTATGTTCTTTTCGAGATCAACACTTTCACATCCTTTGTTAAACAGTATCTCCACGTTGGGCAATTCTTCAGCAGCATCCAATAATAAAATATTCAACCCCGGACGTGATATGGAGTTGATGTATTCATCTTCTCTGCCACTGTATCTACTTAAAAAAGTACGTCCTTCTTCGTCATGGATCATTCGTCCAAGCATTGGAATACACAACTTCATTACTTCTTCCTTAAGCCCAACCATCCCCATTGCTTTAATGCCACGATTGGAAAAAGCCAAATTGATCGAGCGCCCGGCGTCCTGAACCACTTTTCGTAGATCGGGTCGTTTTTCGACGAGTTTTATCCGGTAACCACGTTGCGCCATTCGCAGTGCGAGCAGGCTTCCACAGAGCCCGGCTCCTATGATAAGTATGTTGTCTTTTTTGGTCATTATCGGGCAAGTATGTTCTTCAATCTTTCAGTAAAAATAAATACATCCTCAAAACTATTATACAGGGGTACAGGAGCAACCCGAATTACATCAGGATCACGCCAATCACTGATCACTCCGGCAATTGTTAGCTGTTTATGTAAGCTTTTATCTGCGTTTTTCACCTGGACTGACAGTTGGCATCCTCTTTCCTCGGGGTTTCGCGGAGTAATGATATGTATGCGCTCGTCCATCAATTCATCTATTAAATATTCAAGAAATCCGGTCAATTTTATCGACTTTTTTCGAAGCCTATCCATACCGGCTTCTGCAAAGACATCCAGGGAAGCCCTGATGGCAGCCATCGATAAGATAGGTGGATTGCTCAACTGCCATCCTTCTGCTCCGGGTAAAGCCTCGAAATCATGGCGCATATTGAATCGGGTTTCCTTATTATGGCCCCACCAACCGGTAAATCTCTTGAGAGTATCATTTTTTGCATGTCGTTCGTGTACAAAACAACCACCCAAACTTCCCGGACCGCTATTGAGGTATTTATAACTGCACCACACGGCAAAGTCGGCCCCGGTTTCATGTAAATCGGGTTCAATGTTTCCCGCTCCATGTGCCAGATCGAATCCAACCTTACAATTGTAGCTGTGGCCCAATTCGGTGATTTTCTTTAAAGGAAAAAGCTGTCCACTGTAATAATTCGTGCTGCCTATCATCAATAAAGCGATCTCGTCACCTTGAGTTTCCATAATTGCTTCCAGGTCTTCAAATCTACACAGTTCCTCGCCTTCAGGCGGTGTCCACAGTATCAATCCATCGACAGGGTCGAAACCATGAAATTTCAACTGACTCTCAACCGCGTATTTATCGCTTGGGAACGTATCGCTCTCAACCACAATTTTATACTTAGTCTTTGTGGGTTTGTAGAAAGAAACCATCATTAAATGTAAATTGGTCGTGAGGGTATTCATCATTACGACTTCACCTGGTTTGGCGCCGATAAGATTCGCCATATTCCGGGATAAAAACTCATGATAAGGGAGCCAGGGGTGTTCAGCCTTGGTATGGCCTTCAACTCCTAATTTCGCCCAGTCATCCAGTTCTTTTAAAATATATTCTGAAGTAATAGTAGGTTGAAGCCCAAGGGAATTTCCACTTAAGTAGATAAGGTCGTTTCCTTCACCGTCCTTCGGAAGAAGAAATTTATTTCTGAAATGCGACAATTCGTCTTGTGCATCACATTGTTGGGCATATTCCAAACTATATTGGCACATAGGTCCTCTTAAGTTATTTTTTGTTCATCAATTCGTCCATACATTATAGTAATCGTATCATTAGGTATTGTTGTTCTTTCCATTCTATTTTTTTACCGAAATATTAGTGAAATATAATTTGAAACTACCCGTGGAGTCCTGGTGCATCGTGGCGATATTTAACCCGTTGAAATCTTTATAGTCTTCCCAGGTGGTTGCCATTGTAGGCACACTGTCGTTTCCTTTTCTGAAGACCCATTCCTTGATGATGAGATCCTTTCCGAAGTAAAGATCATAGGCGTCACCGGGGGTGTAACCACCTTCTTCTCCATAAGTAACCGTTATCATATCCAAGGTGTCTTTCGAAATAGGTGCGATTTGGTTTGCTTTTTCTGAAAGGGTCTTCCCATGGTCCCAAACCAGATGGAATGGTGCCAGCAACCAATATTTATCATTGATAAAAGCCTTATCCGCCCGGATCTGTAAACTATCCATTTCTAAATTTCTATTGAAAACCACAGTATCATTTGAGGACATATACACCACATCACCCGATTTGGGTCTCCAAATAAATGAACGTTCAAAATGACGATCCCCCCGATCTACATTAAAAGTGAAATTAATTTCTGAAACTTCATCCCAGGCTTTCAGTCCGTTTTCATAGGCGATCAACTTTGCCGTCGTGATACCGGGAATCGAATCTTGTTCCATAGTCAGGGCCTGTTGCTCAGGTTTATTGGAGTTGTCCTTTGATTCATTTTGCACGTCCTTACAAGAAAATAGGGCAAGAACTATCAAAATAAAAACGATACTATTTTTCATCCATGTCGGTTTTCAGTAAAAATACGGAAAGTATGAGTTCGCACATAATTTTTGTATTTTTAAAAGATGGAAAAGAAAAAAGAATATTCGAATGGAGAAATTACGGTTGTATGGAAACCGGGAATTTGTATCCATTCTGCGAATTGCGTGAATGGAATGCCGTCAGTTTTTAAGCCGAATGATTCTCCATGGATCCAGGTTGACGAGGCCAATTCGAATGAGCTAATGACTACTATCGATAAATGCCCAAGCGGGGCATTGTCCTATTACAAAAATGCAGATGCTTCCACAGATGAAAAGATCAAAGCTGTTGACGAAACTCGGGTAGAAATTATGGACAATGGCCCTTTACTCGTGCATGGAACTCTGGAAATCACTCATACAGATGGACATAAAGAGATAAAACAGCGTACCACGGCTTTTTGTCGTTGTGGTAAAACGGGAAATAATCCTTTTTGTGACGGCTCTCACAAAAATTGATCGATGGATCTTCAAAAAGCCTTCGATACCAATAGGAAAACATGGAATAAAAAGGTCTCCATCCACGCTGCAAGCGATTTCTATGATATAGAGGCCTTTAAGGCGGGAAAGTCTTCTTTAAACAGTTATGAACTGAACGCTTTGGGCGACGTCTCGGGAACGTCATTGTTGCATTTACAGTGTCATTTCGGACAAGACACATTGAGTTGGGCAAGGTTGGGAGCGAATTGTACGGGTGTGGACATTTCCGAAGAAGGAATAAAACTCGCTAAAAGTTTGAATAAGGAGTTAGGGTTAGACACGCAATTTGTGTGTTGCAATGTTTTGGACACCTCAAAGCATATTTCTGAAACTTTCGATATCGTTTTTACGAGTTATGGAACCATAGG
>SMXJ01000043.1 GCA_004356305.1 Bacteroidota bacterium
AAAACCAATTTGGACTGGCAGACATTGTTAACTATCTGGAATTAATTCAAACCAATAAAATCGAGATATAATTTTCAACTCCTTCTCTTCGCTTTTCCGAATCGCTCAATTTAGGTTATAGATACTATTTTCTTTAAAAAGAGTCATCAAATGGAAGCAACTGTAAATATCCGGTTTTTAATATAAAAGACAGACGAACCACCAAAAGACTTATATAGTGTCTGTTTCTGTTCAGACACTATATACCATATATTGATTTAAATATTTCTTTTATTTGCATTTTTGTGTGAACTCGCAATTAATTGTAGAACAAAGAAGCAATTACTAAATTGACTTTATAGTAAGTAATTATGGATCAGAATAAATCAGAAAAAAGTCTTGCAATCGTAACCGGAGGAGGTTCGGGCTTAGGTTTCGCAATAGCCAAGAAATTCGTCGAACATGGTATTAGAACTATTATAGTTGGCAGAAATAAAGAGAATCTTGAATCAGCAAGTAATGAATTGGGAGAGGATTGTATTCCGATTTCATTTGATATTACTGACTTGGATGCAATACCCGACCTGGTGGAAACCATAAGTAGCGCTCATGGCGATATTGAAATTTTGGTCAATAATGCAGGTATTCATTTGAAGAAAGATTTATTCGAAGTTGAGCATGGTGATTTTCAAAAGGTTTTATTGACAAATCTTGTGAGCGCATTTACCTTGACAAAAGAGGTCGCGAAAAAAATGGTTGAAAAGAAAAAAGGTAGCATTATCAATATAAGCTCAATGGCGGCGCATTATGGTCTTCCGAAAGTTATTGCATATACAGCATCAAAGGCTGGAATTGAAGGTATGACAAGAGCCCTGGCCGTAGAACTTTCTCCGTTGGGGATTCGGGTAAATTGTATTGCACCTGGATTCATAAAAACCAAAATGTCATCCGAAGCGCTTAACAAAGATCCGGAACGAAAAGCAAAGGTACTATCCAGGACGCCATTGGGAAAACTAGGGCAGCCGAAAGACGTTGCCAATCTTGCATATTTTTTAACGTCTGAAGAAACCAGTTATATAACCGGTACAATTATTCCTGTTGATGGTGGAAATTTAATAGGTTTTTGATATAAGATTCAAGAACCAAAATCACAAGGTTTTATTCACAATCGAATCTGATCAAATACGCTTCGGCGCCATTGTGAATCATTGATATTCCCCATGTAATGCCAATTTTATTTAATGGCATTTGTGTCAATTCGGGTCTGAAAGCTCCTGGGGCATTGGGCCTGTTTTCAACTATTACCCCTTGATTATTGGTCGTAAAATCCAGACCATCGGGGGCATAATGCAACGATGAGGATTTTGACGCCAATGTAGCAACACCATCATTGAATGACCAAATCATTACTTCATGACTATCAGGCAATATTGCGGATCCGAATTTTTGATAATGCCCTTCGATATTTTCTGCAAAAGCAACTCCCATCTGTGTGAGTGCCGGACCTCCCTTTCCGTGTTTTTTGCTCCGGCCTTTGTAGTAAAGCCAATATTTTCCATCCTTAAAAAGTAAAGACGCGTCATCAATTCGGTAGCTGTCAAATTTTTCCTTTTCGCTGCTTACTTCAAGCACCGGCTTATTACTAATTCTTGTAAACGGACTATTTGGATGAGCTGCCACAGCAAGGCCGATAGCTGTGATATCTGTGGAGGAATTGTTTTCAAATACAGCATCTGATCGGCCTGGAGTTGGTTTTACGCCTGTGTAAAATAAATAGTACTTTCCCTTGACTTCGATAATATTTGGGGTGAACGTAGCCTGCGAATCAAAAGCGCCGTGATCACCCAAGCCTAAAATTTCGCCTTCTTCCTTCCATGAAAATCCATGATCATTTGATGATGCACACCAGATTGTACCCCAGTATCCCGAAGCACGGCCATACACCTTGGTATAATACACATAATATGTATTGTCAACCAAAATCACATCGCTTGGGTCGCGTCTTGTGCAACCTTGCTCGTAACCAATGCCCGAGATTTTTGTGTATTCAAAGGCAATTGAAGACAATTCTACAGTAGAAGTATCCCTAGTTTCAGCAGCTATTTGACCATAGCTATCGTACATGATCGCCAGAAATAGAAAGGCCATGAAATATCTACCTGTTGATGTGAATTTTCTCTTTCTCATTTTGGTTCAAATTTAAAGGAAAATAGATCTGCATCTTTCATCACAATGCGTAACTTGATTGCTTTTCCGTTCACGAAACTTAGGTCTTTATCATTTTCCCATGAAACATTTTTATTAATTTCATTTCCTATAATTGCCTCGCAATTTTCTATCCCAAACCCAGGAATCACCTCTCCATTTTCATCTTGAATTTCGATTTTAATTTCTCCTGCAGCCGAAGTAGAAAAGTTGATATTTAATTTATCTCCTTCAAAAGTGAATGTTTTGGTAATCATCTCACCACCAGAATAGCCGGCACGAACAGAAGCAAATCCATCGAGTCTTAGACTGTACCTACGCAAATGCGCTGTGGGTTGCGCATAATCCTGGTTTACATATATCGACATTTCTGTTGGCCCGGTTTGCACCGTATTCAACGCCGGATAATTGGATCTGGAAACCCAGTTTTGCAGACCAATCCCCGGTCGGATGAAGGATTCCATAAAGGTGCGATCATAGCTATTTCCACCCCTGGAAGTAATGAGTACCACATCCGAGCAATCTTTAAAATATTTAGGATTAACTTTCAGGGCCAAAGCATCTTCTTCAGACAATACCTGGCGATTGGGCATAAATCGGGCAGCAATGGCCACATATATCTGAGGAGCCCTGAAATATGCATGTGTTTGATTGGTGTACAAATGTTCCATGGGCGTATCTCCAAAATCCATTTTTTCAGGTTTCGACCACTGAATGAAATCCAGAGAGGTTGTCCTGCTTACTGTACGTTTTCCTTTATATCCTTCTCCTGACCATGTTCGGAAATAGCACAGGTACAGATTTTCACTTGCCGACCAAAATGCAACATTTTGAGAATCAAATAACCCTTCAGTAAAAACCGGTGAATTTTGTATTTTTTTCCAATGAATACCATCTTCAGATCTATATCCAAACAAACCGGTTTTTTTTGTGCCAGCCAGGGCTTTAAATTTTTCGTCGGATGTAGCCATGGGATTTGTATCTAAAAAAGGGCTGAAATTGTGACTGAATGGGGCATCATTTGCAAGTATTACATTATTGTTGTGAGTATCCATTATTTCAAATATGCCAAGATCGGGTTTTGTCCAGGTGATTCCATCTTTCGATTCTGCATAGCAGGTGGTCTCGTATGTGCTGCCATCCTTGCCTGCTTTTGGTAATCCACGATAATACAGACGATACGTATCTTCATCTTTTATAATTGTACTATATCCACAAAATGGACCCTCCCAGGGTTTGTTAAAATCCAGTACAGGACCTTCGTCGATCGGAGAATGCATTACAAGTCTTGTTCCATTCATTTGATCGATGAGGAAATGATCGATAAAAAGTTCGCGATTGGATTTTATACTAATTGGGTCCTGGCGATTGGAGGAATTGGCCTGAAGTCCAATGAAATTTAGGCCGGCCAAAAAAATAAGACAACTAATTTGGAAATTTCTTTTCATATTAAAATTGATTCAGATTTAATAAATTATAGCACTTCATCCGGCCAGGGTATTTGTTTTTCAGTTGATTTTTCAATTGGCATTTGCGCATTGACAGTTCTCAAATATTCTGCTAGTTCCCGAGCGAGACTATTTTTAATTTCAATTTCATCATTAGCCAAGTTTGTAGATTCTCCAATATCCTTTGGAATATTGAACAATTCAAAACTTTGATTCGCATGATAATAAATTAATTTCCAGTCCCCTTTTCGTATCGTGCTTGTAGCTCCGATACCAGGCCCTGTCGGGCCCCAGTTATTTGGGAAATGCCAAAATAAAGGTCGCTCATCCACAGATGATTTTTCTCCCTTTAGTATTGAGGTGAAACTTTGCCCATCAATTTTCTGCACCGTTTTATAATTTTGAATGCCGGCCATTTCAAGGATGGTAGGAAAAAAGTCTTCAATAATAAGGTAGTCATCCGTTGCTGAACCATGTTCTGTAACCCCCGGCCAGCTTACGATCATCGGTTCGCGGATTCCACCTTCATGCGCAGAGCCTTTCCCGCTAGATAAGGGCTTGTTATGGGTATGAGGCTCACCTCCTCGTGCCACCGCGCTCAGGCCGCCATTGTCAGAAGTAAATAGAATTATAGTATTGTCAGAAAGTCCATGATCAACAACATAATTCATCAGATCACCAAGGCTTTTATCCATCGATTCCAGCATAGAAGCATACTTAGCTTCTATTTTGTCCATGCCCATATCCCTATATTTTTCTATAAATCTGCTGTCTTCCTCAATTGGTGCATGTACGGCATAATGTGACATATACAGAAAAAATGGTTTGCCCAAAACCTTTGCAGAATCCAGTGCCACAATGGCTTCCTGAGTTAATGCTTCTGTTAGATTGATGTCTTTCCCATGGTATTTTTCCAATCCCGGAACATCCCAAACCGGCGAACCGTTTCTCCATACCGCGCTAAAGTTTTTCACTCCGTGATAACTGCCCGGTCCGCCGGCAGCATGGCCGGCAATATTAACATCAAACCCTACGTTAGATGGATTTTCTCCTGGGGTGCCAATGGCCCCAAAATGGGCTTTCCCGCTATGAATCGTAAAATAACCATGGTCTTGCAGAATTTGTGGCAATGTGGTAACATGAACAGAATTTTCAATCGAATCTGTCGGTTGCAAACCGTTTACATTCCATTTGGGTAATTCAAGCGTTTCATGTTTACGGTCGTTTGTGGCATTTCTACGCAGCGTCCAATTCGTAACCCGGTGCCGGGCCGCATTCATTCCCGACATGAGGCTGACTCGGGTTGGAGAGCATACACTATGCGAATAAGCCTGTGTAAATTTCATGCCCTGAGCAGCCAGTCTTTCCATATTTGGCGTCTGATATATGTCATTGAATGGGGTGCTCTCATGGTAAAAGGGTACTGAGGTATCCTGCCAGCCCATGTCATCGACAAGAAAAAGAATGATGTTTGGAGTGTTGTTCTCTTTCTCGACAGGTACCTCACACGAAAACAATGAGAAAATAAAAAGCAATGTAAAAACTGCTATAAACCCATGATTTATTTTATTTTTCATTGATGAAAAAGTGTTTAATTCTGCATGCATTTCCTTCGCTTTCATTATTTTTTTCATTTATAATTCTGATTTTCAATATATGTTTGGATGAAGGAAGTTTGGCTTCCAACACATAGTACCATGGCAGGTGTAAGTATCTACTCCATTGGGTAAACAAATCTACTTTTTTAAATGCGCTATCATCAACACTATATTCTAGCATTCCTGCATCGGGACCTGCTGCGACGGCAATTCCAATTGCTTTTCCTTTAAATTTCAAAGTTAAGGTAGATCCGGCTTTTTCAGAAATTAACATGGGAATATCCACGTAACCTGCTCTTGTACCTTCTTTCTTTTTCGGTTTCCAGGATGGATCGATCTTCCAACCATCGGATAGTTTAGCTTTATTAATGTTAAGAATTTTTCCTTTATCATAACTGAATTCATCCAACTTTTCAGGGAGTGGGTTTGGATAAACTTTAACGTCCTTATTTTTAATTTTTCCCCATGAGCCCTGCAGCAAAGTTTTTATGGAGTTATAATAAATAATTTGCCCAAAAGGAGATGGATGAAGATTTTTAAAATCATCTTCCCAATTAAATTCCCCGGCATTGATCCTATCAGTAACTTCTTTTGCCAGGTTGATAGTGGAAATACCATAGTGTTTTGCAACCGAATCGTGGTTTTTAATTACTTCGGGAATCCGGTTATTATTGTATTCCTCCATTTTATCCGGATCAACAAAATACATGGTTATAATATCAACTTTTGGGTAGGATAATCGGGTATGCCTAATGATGCCCTCCATTGCTCTGATCTGTTCCACCGATGTCCTTCCATTGGTCGGATCATTTACTGCCGCTTCGACAAACAATAAGTCTATTTTCCCTTTGGAAAGTATGTCTCGTTCCAGCCTGA
>SMXJ01000044.1 GCA_004356305.1 Bacteroidota bacterium
CAATCCTTCATGCGTAGCAGGGTGACCCTGCAGCCGGGAGTTGATCAAGCGGAACGTATTGAGTTCTTCTAGTGGAAAATAGCCGGACCGTGCTAGCACACTATAAAACACGGGAGAAATATGGCCATTTGACAAGAAGAAAATATCTTCATTTTTACCATCCATATCGAAACCGTCTTTGCGATTCATAAGTACTTGAAAAAGAGCAACAAAAAATTCGGTGCAACCCAGCGAACCACCCGGATGACCCGAATTTACTTTGTGCACCTGTCTCAAAATATCTCTACGAACTTGAGTTACAAGATCGTTAAGGTAATTTATGTCTGGCATAGAATTATTAATTTTTCAGTGTCAAAAGTAATGCTTTCATCTAGGGCTACAAAGAAGAAAATAAGCCACTTATTAACGATTTTCTCCTTTTAATCAACAGTGGAGTTTGGTAGATAGCTGCCGGTTTTGAAAGATCGTTTTTGGACATGATCTATTCAGAATAGAATAAGGGTCAATAATTATCCGTTCGTTTTATTTTTTGAAAGTCTAACATTTCTTTATCATTCAAACTCACAAATCATTTTATCTTTGTTAGCGGATAAGCAAAGACTGCATGCTATATAAATTGGAAGCAATGGACCCGGAGAGCAAAGCACGAGCCGGAACCATAACCCTTGACCACGGAATTGTGGAAACCCCCATCTTTATGCCGGTGGGTACTGCAGGTACAGTGAAGGGTATTCATCAAAGGGAGTTGACCGATGATATTAACCCCGATATCATTTTGGGAAACACCTATCATTTGTACCTCCGTCCACAAATCGATATAATCGAAAAGGCCGGAGGTCTTCATAAGTTTATGAGTTGGGACCGGAATATCCTCACCGACAGTGGAGGTTATCAGGTTTATTCGCTGTCAGCCAACCGAAAGATCAAGGAAGAAGGTGTAAAATTTAAATCGCACATAGATGGAAGCTTACATATGTTCACACCGGAAAATGTGATGGAGATTCAACGTTCAATAGGAGCCGATATTATCATGGCTTTTGATGAGTGTACACCGTTTCCTTGTGAATATGACTATGCGAAAAGTTCTATGCACCTGACTCATCGATGGTTGGATAGATGTATGAGACATTTAGAAAAAACGCCTTACAGATACAATTATGAACAAGCCTTTTTTCCTATAGTTCAAGGGAGTACATTTAAAGATCTCCGAATTCAATCCGCAGAATATATAGCTTCTGTCGGTGCGGAAGGAAACGCTATAGGAGGATTATCCGTTGGAGAACCTGCCGAAGAAATGTATGCTATGACCGAAATAGTAACGGCAATTCTTCCGGAAGAAAAACCCCGTTATTTAATGGGCGTAGGCACGCCTGTCAATATCCTGGAAAATATTGCCCTTGGCATCGATATGTTCGATTGTGTGATGCCTACCCGTAATGGTCGTAACGGTATGTTGTTCACCGCTCACGGCACTCTCAATATTAAGAATAAAAAGTGGGAGGAGGATTTTTCTACTATTGATGATATGAATATCACATGGGTGGACACAGCTTACAGTAAAGCATATTTGCGTCATTTGTTTTCTGTGAATGAAATGCTAGGACGGCAAATAGCCTCTATTCACAATCTGGGATTCTATCTTTGGTTGGTTCGTGAAGCCAGAAAACATATATTAGCCGGAGATTTTACCACTTGGAAAAACCAAATGGTCCGGCAATTGGATAAACGATTGTAATGCTCAACATCCTGGACAGATACATATTGAAGAAATATTTAGGGACTTTCATCCTGCTGTTGTTATTGTTCATACCTATTGGAATTACAGTGAATCTGGCTGAGAAGATCGACAAAATGTTGGAGAACGAAATAGCTTTGACAGATATACTTCTTTATTATCTTGATTTTACCATTTACTTTGCCAACTTACTATTCCCCTTGTTCTTATTTCTTTCGGTTATTTGGTTTACTTCAAAATTGGCCAACAATACCGAGGTCATAGCCTTTCTGAGTAGTGGTGTTTCATATTTTAGATACTTACGCCCTTATATGATAGGCGCTACCATTGTTTGTTTTGGAGCTTTTATTCTTGGAAATTACCTGGCGCCAATGGCCAGCAAGAGGTATAATGAATTTATCTATAATAAATTGAGCAAAGGCAAAAAAGCTCGTGACCAAAGTAATGTCTATAGGCAGATCAATGATGAAGAATACATTTATGTAAGCTACTTCAATGTAAAGGAAAAATCGGGAAGTAATTTCACCCTGGAACATTTTGAAGGAAATAAAATGACCTACAAGATTTCGGCGAGTAGGATAAAATATAATGAGAAGGACTCTAGTTATACGCTATTTAATTATTCCAAAAGGATTATTGGAGAACTGGGAGATTCATTGGTTAATCGACCTAAGATGGACACCTTATTTTCATTCGACTTAGAAGACCTCACCCCTGTGAAATACATAGCCGAAACCTTAAATTTCAATGATCTGAATAGTTTCATCCGAAGAGAGAAGAAAAAAGGTTCCAGTTATATCGGTCGCTATGAAGTGGTGCGCTTCAAACGATGGAGCTTACCTGTTTCAGCATATATCCTCACTATAATTGCCGTCGCTGTTTCCTCTATTAAAAGACGAGGAGGTATGGGAGTAAATTTGGCAATTGGTATCGCGATTGGAATGGTTTTTATATTCTTCGATAAAATTTTTGGGACCATGGCAGAGCAAAGTAGCTTTTCTCCCCTTATTGCGACTTGGTTTCCCAATTTCATTTTTGGTATTTTGGCGGTATATTTACTGAAGAATGCAAAAAGATAAACTGCTTCATTATTCGCATTTACATTTTATAATACTCATTGCCGGATTTACCGCAATACTGGGGAAATTAATTACCATTGAAGCCTTATCTATAGTATGGTATAGAATGGTAATGGCTACTGCAGTCATTTTTATTTACATCAAGGCGAGAAAGATAGAGATGATATTCTCTGTAAGGGCCATTGCTAGCTTTTGCCTCGTAGGACTTATTATCGCATTGCATTGGTTCACTTTTTTTTTGGCGATAAAAGTTTCCAATGTTTCGATCACTCTTGCCATACTTTCGACAGGTACTTTTTTTGTTTCCTTTTTAGAACCCATATTTTTTAAAAGAAAAATATATTGGTATGAAGTTGTATTTGGAATAATGGTGATAGCCGGTTTGTATGTAATTTTCGATATAGAGTCTCACAACCTAAGCGGAATTCTATTGGCATTGGCATCAGCTTTTTTTGGTGGTTTATTCACCGTACTAAATGGTAAACTAACGACCAAATATAATCCTGTGGCGATCACATTATACGAAATAGCAGCAGGGAGCTTATTTGTAACTATTTTCTTACTCATCAGTGGCGAATTTTCGATCGGTTTCTTTCATCTTATCGCTACAGATTGGCTTTACTTATTTATACTCGCATCTGTGTGCACAGCTTATGCATTTATAGTGGGAATACATCTAATGAAGTGGATCAGTCCATACACCGTAATGCTTACCTACAACTTAGAGCCTGTATATGGTATCTTGCTGGCCCTTATTATTTTTAAAGATTCTGAAAGAATGAGCACTCAATTTTATTATGGTGCTTTGATCATCCTGGCAACCGTTATCACGAACGGCATTATAAAAATATATCTTCAAAGAAAAAATAATCGGACTTACACAAGCTAAAAACAAAGCTTTATCTTTGTATTTGATCAAAAACAAAAGCATATTCAATAATATGGAATATCTTGAATTTGAATTACCAATAAAAGAATTACAGGAACAATACGATAAAGCCTGCCAGATTGGTGAGGAAAGTGATGTGGATGTATCCAACACCTGTAAACAAATTGAAAAGAAACTCAATGCGACCAAAAGGGAGATTTATAAAAACCTGACGCCGTGGCAACGAGTACAGTTATCCCGACACCCTAATCGCCCGTACACACTGGATTATATCAATGCAATTTGCGGGGATTCCTTTTTAGAACTGCATGGGGATCGTGGGTTTAAGGATGACAAAGCCATGATTGGCGGTCTGGGCAAAATTGGTGACCAGACCTATATGTTCATTGGACAACAAAAAGGATACAATACCAAAACACGCCAGTATCGAAACTTTGGGATGGCTAATCCGGAAGGGTATCGCAAGGCTCTGCGATTGATGAAATCCGCTGAGAAGTTTGGTATACCGGTGGTTAGCTTGATCGATACTCCCGGCGCCTATCCCGGTCTGGAGGCGGAAGAACGAGGCCAGGGTGAAGCCATTGCTCGCAATATAATCGAAATGACTCGTTTGAAAGTTCCTATTATAGTAATTATTATTGGAGAAGGCGCAAGTGGAGGTGCCTTGGGAATTGGCGTTGGTGATAGGGTATTGATGCTGGAAAATACATGGTACTCTGTAATTTCACCGGAAAGTTGTTCGTCTATCTTATGGAGAAGTTGGGAATTCAAAGAACAAGCTGCTGCAGCCTTAAAACTCACGGCGACCGATATGATAAAGCTCAAATTGATAGACCAAATTATTAAGGAACCTCTGGGTGGCGCACATAGTAATAAAGAAAAAACATATATTGAAGTTGCGAAATCTATTACCAAAGTTTATGACGAATTGAAAGACTTATCACCAAAAGAATTGGTCAAAAAAAGAATGGAAAAGTATTCCGAAATGGGAGTCTTTAAAGGCTAGTTTCAGCAATAACAACTCTTTACAATATCTAATGGTTTTCCGTCGGATTTTTTTTATCTTTATTAACAATATTTTTGACTTATTAACAGTCGAATTGTTAATGACCTGTGAATAGACAAATTTAAAAATAAAGAGTTGATCTTCACAATTTATTTACTTTCGTACAATGGAATCAATTAAACCTCATAGCTCGTACACTCCGAGGACTTCTCAGGTTATTTCTTTGGAAAAAGGAAAGATACCGCCACAAGCAACTGATTTAGAGGAAGTTGTGCTTGGAGCTATGATGATAGACAAAAAGGGAGTCGATGAGGTGATTGATATCCTCCATCCCGATGTATTCTATAAAGACGCACACACGCACATTTTTGAAGCCATCCTCAATTTGTTCGAAAACAGCGAGCCTGTTGACTTATTAACTGTTTCAGCGAAACTCAAGAAGGAAAAAAAGCTGGATTTAATAGGGGGTGAATTTTATTTGATCCAATTGACTCAAAAAGTGTCATCTTCGGCCCATATTGAGTTTCATGCCCGAATTATTTTGCAAAAATTCATTCAGCGTAGTTTGATAAAGATTTCAAGTGAAATTATTGAAGAATCCTACGACGAGAGTACAGATGTTTTTGACTTACTTGATAATGCCGAAGCAAAGCTATATGAGATCACTCAGGGAAATATTAAGCGATCTTCCGAAACTGCACAGAATTTAGTTATCCAGGCTAAAAAAAGAATTGAGGATATTGCTAATAAGAAAGGGCTATCAGGAATACCGTCCGGTTTTTCAAGAATCGATAGATTAACTTCCGGATGGCAACCCAGCGATCTCATTATTATAGCTGCTCGCCCGGGTATGGGTAAAACGGCTTTAGCTCTGTCAATGGCTAGAAATATCGCGGTGGAATACAATATACCCGTTGCTTTTTTCTCCTTAGAAATGTCGTCATTACAATTGATCACCCGATTGATATCTTCGGAAACAGGACTTTCGTCAGAAAAACTAAGAACGGGTAACCTGGAAAAACATGAATGGGAGCAATTGAACGTTAAAGTAAAGGGTTTGGAAAAAGCACCATTGTTTATTGATGACACCCCTTCACTTTCTATTTTTGATCTTCGAGCCAAGGCCAGACGTTTGGTCTCACAACACCATATCAAGATAATCATGATAGATTACTTGCAACTAATGACTACGGGAGGGAACCAAAAAGGAGGAAATAGGGAGCAAGAGATATCTACCATCTCCCGAAACTTAAAAGCATTGGCCAAAGAATTGAATTTACCTGTAATTGCACTGTCACAACTCTCGCGAGCCGTGGAGACACGTGGTGGAAGTAAAAGGCCACTATTGAGTGACCTTCGTGAATCCGGTGCCATCGAACAGGACGCAGACATTGTATCGTTTATCTATCGTCCTGAATACTATAAAATCGATGAATGGGATGATGAAGAACGTACACCAACTGCAGGCCAGGCAGAATTTATCATTTCTAAGCATCGTAATGGTGGCTTGGATGAAATGCGCTTAAAATTCGTTGGCCATTTGGGTCGTTTCGAAAATCTAGAGACCTTCGATTTCCCAACCGAAATCCATTCAAGAATGAACGATGCCGCCAACGACGACACCTTTAAAACAGATCAATTACCTTCTACCGATGAAGCCTTCGGAAGTTCTATGAATGATGATGGAACACCGGACGATGATGATGGAATCCCATTTTAATACTATCTAATATAAAAATTAAACTTCCTTCTAATTTTCTTAAAGAAGTAATAAAGTATCAATTTGGAATAGATTTTGTCGTTATATTAGCACTATGACGAGATTGATACTTATTGTTTTTACCCTATTCTTTTCAATACAAAGTTTCGCATCCTATATCTTGATACCCATGGATGCCGTAAGTCAGGCTGAACATCTAAAAGCATACGGAATTACCTACTGGACGCTGGAGCGACAATTAAAGGTAAAGTGGTTGCTCAATTACCGAGGGGGTTCTTTCCTATTGCCTGATGCACCGGATATAAGAAAGGAATGCCAGATAAGAGGGGTTACCTTTGAAGTAATCAGTGATTCGCGGGCCACTCAAATTCTTGAAGAGATAAGCAGTCCGTCACAAAATATGGAGGCGGTGGTATTGGAAAAAGCACCAAGAATTGCTGTGTACTCGCCCAAAGGAAATCAGCCCTGGGATGATGCTGTGACCATGGTGTTGAGCTATGCTGAGATCCCTTACGAAGTAGTATATGATGAAGAAGTATTGAGTGATCATCTATTGTTGTATGATTGGCTTCATTTGCACCACGAGGATTTTACCGGGCAATACGGAAAATTTTATCGTGCCTATCGTGCTGCACCCTGGTACATTCAGAATAAAAAAGAGGCGGAGGCCTTGGCGACCAAATTAGGATATAGCAAAGTTTCGGAAGCTAAAAGGGATGTGGCCTTGAAAATAAGAGATTACGTTATAGGTGGAGGCTTTATGTTCGCGATGTGTAGCGCTGCCGATAGCTTCGATATTGCACTCGCTGCTCAAGGAGTGGATATATGTGAACCCATGTTCGATGGTGACCCCAGTGAATCGGGGTACCAAAGTAAAATCGATTTTAATAGAACCTTTGCATTTAAAGACTTTATTCTGGAGCGCAGTCCTATGGTGTACGAGTTTTCATCTATCGATATGACAGTCAAAAGGCGAATTAAAAAAGAATTGGACTATTTCAGTTTGATGGATTTTTCGGCTAAGTGGGATCCTATCCCCTGTATGTTGGTTCAAAACCATACATCACTGGTAAAAGGTTTTATGGGACAAACCACCTCTTTCGACAGAAAAAATGTTAAGGCAAATGTATTGGTGATGGGTGAAAACAAGACCAATGGCGAGGCGAGATACATTCATGGAATTCGCGGGAAGGGATTCTATACATTTTATGGTGGACATGACCCTGAGGATTACCAGCATAGGGTAGGGGATCCCAAAACAGAGCTCGCGTTGCACCCCAATTCTCCGGGTTACCGACTGATCCTGAACAATGTGCTGTTTCCTGCAGCGAAGAAGAAAAAACAGAAGACCTGATATTAATAATTGGAAAAAAAATCCCGCTCATCGAGCGGGATTTTTAGCGAAATAATGTGATTATGAATAGGCTTCCGCCTTACTTTACTTTGTTCACTATTGCTTCAAAAGCTTCAGGGTGATTCATCGCTAAATCTGCAAGAACTTTACGGTTCAATTCGATTTCATTCGCTTTTAATTTACCCATAAACTGTGAGTAAGACATTCCGTGTTGACGAGCACCTGCATTAATACGGGTGATCCACAATGCACGAAACGTTCTCTTTTTTGCACGACGGTCTCTGTATGAATACAGCATAGCCTTATCAACGGCATTTTTTGCAACGGTCCATACGTTTTTACGTCTTCCAAAGTATCCTTTGGCTTGCTTGATAACCTTTTTTCTTCGGGCTCTCTTCGCAACTGAATTTACTGATCTTGGCATAATTTACTTGTTTTTTGTAGTAGGCGGTCGATAATCGACACTTGGTCATAAATCATATGGCACTACTCCAGGGTTATAAAATTTGTTTTAACCGGTTACGCAATTACTTCAAACGAAGCATTTGTTTAACATTACTTCGGTCACTCTTGTCCACCATGGTAAAATGAGTTAACACACGCTTGCGTTTCTTCGATTTCTTGGTTAAGATATGACTCTTAAACGCATGCTTTCTTTTGATCTTACCAGTACCTGTAAGCTTAAAACGCTTCTTAGCACTGGATTTTGTTTTTTGTTTAGGCATCTTTCCTACTTTTTTACTATTTCGCTTTGCCCTCAAACGAGGAACTTCTTTATAATTGCTTCGAACATTCGAAGGGTTATTTCTTTTTAGGAGCGAGGAACATCGTCATTCGCTTACCTTCCAATCTAGGCATTTGTTCAACCTTTCCATATTCTTCCAAATCTCTCGCTAATCGTAACAAGAGAATTTCCCCCCTGTCCTTATAGATGATAGACCGTCCTTTGAAGAATACATAGGCTTTTAACTTTGCTCCATCTTTCAAGAACTTTTCCCCATGCTTTTTCTTGAATTGATAGTCGTGATCATCCGTATTAGGGCCAAACCTGATTTCTTTGATAGTT
The DNA here is from genome assembly GCA_004356305.1 of Bacteroidota bacterium. GTDB lineage: Bacteria > Bacteroidota > Bacteroidia > Flavobacteriales > Flavobacteriaceae > Aureisphaera. Next base: position 8,850 of record SMXJ01000044.1, read on the forward strand.
ACCTTAGTCGCCTTTGATTTTAATGCTTTTTCTCTCTTCTTTTGCTCGTAAACAAATTTCTTATAATCCATTATCTTGCAAACCGGTGGGGCTGCATTTGGAGAGATTTCAACAAGATCTTCTTCTATTTCATTTGCAATATCCAATGCTTCCTGTATTGAATACACACCTACTTCCACATTGTCACCAACAAGGCGCACCTCTTGTGCGCGGATTTTTTCATTAATCCGGTGCTTATCCTCTTTGATAATTCTGGCTGGGCCTCGACTTCTTTTTCTTCGTATAGCTATGACTAAAATATATTAAGTTAAACGTTAAATTCTTTTATGGTTTGTTTTATTTCGTCCTTGATTAATTTTGTAAAATCTTTCACTTTCATAGTGCCTATATCTCCTTCGCTATGCTTCCGTACCGAAATGGTCCCATCCTTTTCTTCCTGTTCTCCTACGATCAGCATATAGGGGATCTTGTTCATCTCAGCCTCCCGTATTTTCTTACCTATCGTCTCGTTCCTATTATCTATAAGGGCGCGAATTTCGTCAATTTCTAACAAATTTAAAACTTTTTGGGCGTATTTCTCATATTTTTCACTTAATGATAAAATGCTGACCTGATCCGGTATTAACCAAAGTGGGAAATTACCTCCGGTATGTTCCAGTAAAATAGCAACAAATCGTTCCATACTTCCGAAGGGTGCCCGATGGATCATCACTGGACGGTGCATTTTATTATCGCTGCCTTTATACTGAAGATCAAATCGTTCCGGTAAATTATAATCCACCTGAATTGTACCCATCTGCCACTGTCTTCCCAAGGCATCCTTTACTATAAAGTCCAGCTTTGGACCATAGAAAGCAGCCTCACCGGTTACGATCTCATAATCCAGCCCTTTTTCTTCTGCGGCATTGATAATGGCGCGTTCAGCTTTATCCCAATTGGCGACATCACCAATATATTTTTCAGGATTTTCAGGATCCCTCAGAGATACTTGAGTGCGGAAGTTTCCGAAGCCCAAAGAACCAAAAACATAAAGTACCAGGTCTATAACGTTTTTAAACTCCTGGTCTAATTGGTCGGGAGCACAGAATATATGGGCGTCATCCTGAGTAAAACCTCGCACACGGGTCAAACCATGAAGCTCGCCGCTTTGCTCGTATCTATAAACCGTACCAAACTCGGCATAACGCTTCGGCAGATCTTTATACGACCAGGGGCTGCTTTTGTAGATTTCACAATGATGAGGACAGTTCATAGGCCGAAGTAAAAACTCCTCGTCTTCTTTTGGAGTTTTTATGGGTTGAAAGCTCTTTTCTCCATATTTCGCATAATGACCAGACGTAACATAAAGTTCTTTTAGTCCGATATGCGGAGTAATTACCATTTCATAACCGGCTTTCTTTTGTGCTTTTTTAAGAAAATCTTCCAGTCGCTCCCGGAGCGCAGCGCCTTTTGGTAGCCAAAGAGGTAATCCCTGTCCTACTTTTTTAGAAAAAGTAAATAGTTCCAGCTCTTTACCTAGTTTTCTGTGGTCCCGTTTTTTTGCTTCTTCGAGTAAGGAGAGATATTCGGATAATTCCTTTTGTTTTGGAAAAGAAATTCCATAAACCCTGGTGAGCTGTTTGTTGTTTTCATCACCCTTGTAATAGGCGCCGGCCACACTCAGGACCTTGACAGCTTTTACAATACCGGTATTCGGAATGTGGCCCCCTTTGCAGAGGTCGGTAAATGTATCGTGATCACAAAAGCTAATAGTTCCATCATCAAGACCCTCAACCAGTTCTAATTTATATTCGTTCTTACCTTTATAAAAAGCGAGGGCTTCAGCTTTAGTCGCAGAGCGCATTTTGAATTCATGCTTTCCTCTCGCAATCTCTAACATTTTATCTTCGATCGCCTTAAAATCTTTTTCTGAAATTGTATCATCGCCCAGATCCACGTCATAGTAAAATCCTCTTTCTATAGCAGGACCCACCCAAAGTTTTATTTTTGGGTACAAGGATTCCAATGCTTGCGCTAAAATATGTGCAGATGAATGCCAAAATGCCTTCTTTCCTTCTTCATCTCTCCAGGTGTATAACACCAAATTACCATCCTCCGTTAGCTGCGTAGAGGCCTCTACGATCACATCATTGAACGATGCCGAAATCACATTGCGTGCCAACCCTTCACTAATGCTCAATGCAACATCCATTGGACTCACTCCAGCTTCAAATTTTGTAACGTTACCATCCGGTAATGTAATTGCGATCATATGGTAAATAATTAAGCCGCAAAGATACTACGACTTTCTTCGTTTTACAATAACCAAAGTTGTCTTTCTGGTTTGTTTTTCTTTTGACAAAGCACAACTATGTGGTATAATTATTTGGGCATTCCCCCACCTCAGGCGGGGTTGGGCTTCCCGATAACTATCTGGATGACGGCACAGGGCATGCATGCCTAACGTAAGTTGAGATATCCCTAACCTAAATAGGATAATCTGGAGTGTATATATATAGGTATAAAAGTTGATGATAAAATTCCTTAGAGATAAACTCACGTCTTTCAATGCGTTAGTGTTTTTAGCAATAAAAAGTTGAAAAAAAAGTGGATATTAAGTTTGTGAAAAGAGAAAAGCAATTTATATTTGCAACCGCTTTAAAAAGGAAATAATTGCCTTAAAAAGTGAGGCAAAACCAACGGTCTTTAAAATCTAGATTTATTTTTTAAAAAATATTGTAGGTTCAAATTACTGTTGTATATTTGCACCCGCAAAAAGGACGAGTGACTATTATAAACACGAGTTGTTTAGTAGCGAGATTTAAGTTATTTGAAATATTGAAATTGACAGCGTATAGAGTTGATCATTTATGATCAATTTTTTACAAAGAACTA
>SMXJ01000045.1 GCA_004356305.1 Bacteroidota bacterium
AAAACATTCATCCAACTTTATGCGTTTGTTCAATGAAGGATCTATTATCCTACTCTTCGCTATTGTCTTTTTGGCTGTTCTGAAGAACGCCGTGAACTGGATCTATGGTACCGTTGGGATTATCCTGTTTTCGGTATTAATAATGCTGGGATATAAATTCTACAAACGAATAAGAGAGAAGAATTTATAGCTAATAAGTTTTTCGTTCGGATGGCTGCCGTGATTAATTTTTAATCATTCCGGTTTGGTTTAATTATTGTTATCTTCCCTAGAGAAAAATCAATGCATGAGGCTTAGTAAATCGTTACGTTTTCGAATTTTTTTATCGATGCTCCTATTGGTGGTAATCGCTTCCATCCTTATCGCCATTGTTACCATTTACCAGTACCGGGAGGAAGCCAGGGACTATCACCATGATCGTTTGTTGCGAAAAGAACTCGCTATCACTAAATACATCGACTATGTTCTAAAAAACACAACCTACCCCGTAGAGACGGATAAGATCCCCTTGATATTCAAGAATAAGATCTATGAAATAAAAGATGTCAACCAGCTCGATATTTATTTCTATAACCTCGAGGGGAAACTGCTAAAATCGTCAAAAGCTACCTTCTTACTAGACACTTCACAGGCAAAGCTTCCACGCTATATCATAGATGCCCTTGAAAATTCATCGGACAAAAGATATTTGGAAAACTTTGAAGAAGACGGACAAAAATACCAGTCGTCGTATTCGTATATCACAGATGCATCCTTCGAACCTTTGGCGATTCTTCAGATACCCTACATTCAAGATGATAACTTCATCAACAAGGAGCTCAAAGAATATCTCACCCGAATGGGAATTGCTTATTCCTTTACCTTATTGATCGCTGTTGCTCTGGCTTATTTTCTGGCGAAATATATCACTCTATCTCTTAATCATATAAGCGAAAAAATGACCGAGACTCGTCTTGATAAGCGTAACAAAAAAATTGAGTTGGACGATAATACTACTCAGGAGATCTTAAATTTAGTACGTGCCTACAATGGGATGATCGATGAATTGGAAAATAGCGCTGCACAATTAGCTACGAGCGAACGAGAAGCCGCCTGGCGTGAGATGGCGAAGCAGGTAGCACATGAAATAAAGAATCCGTTGACACCCATGCGCCTGACCGTACAAAGTTTCCAACGAAAATTCGATGCTAAAGACGAAAATATTGAAGCCAAACTGGATGAGTTTAGCAGCACTCTAATTCAACAGATCGATACGATGAGTTCTATAGCTTCGGCCTTTTCCACTTATGCCGATATGCCTGCTCAAAAGGACGAAACACTTAATGTGGTTCGTATTACCAAGTTAACGCTCGATATTTTTAACGAGGATTATATTTATTTTAATTCTGAAGAAGAAGAGATCATATCAAAATTTGATCGAACCCAATTGATCCGTGTCGTAACGAATTTGATCAAAAATAGTATTCAGGCTATTGAGCAAAAGCAACCGGAGAACCCCAGGATCAATGTGCGTGTTTTTTCTGAAAATAGCTTTGCCTGTATCACAGTCGAGGACAATGGTATAGGCATTTCCGAAGAAAATAAAGACAAAGTTTTTGAACCGAAGTTCACGACCAAAACCAGTGGCATGGGACTAGGACTCGCTATGATGAAAAAAATTATGGAGACCTATGGAGGAGAAATTACCTTCACATCCCAAGAGGGTGAGGGTGCCCTATTTAAAGTAGTGATCCCCAATTAGCATTTTGTTTTGAGATGGAGAACTTTGAATTACATTTTCCTTTGATTAACTTGTACGACTAATCCCCAAAAATATCTCACCATGAGTTACGAAAACATCCTGAGTCATTTTGACAACGGAATCACTACTATTACGATCAATCGCCCGTCAAAACTAAACGCACTTAACAGATCGACCATCAAGGAATTGCATGAGGCTTTTAAAAAGGCTGAGGAAGAACGTGAAACCAAAGTTATTATCGTTACAGGTAGTGGTGAAAAAGCTTTTGTTGCCGGCGCCGATATTAGTGAGTTTGCCGATTATTCTGTATCTCAGGGAGAACAATTAGCCGCGCACGGACAGGCGTTGTTATTTGATTTTGTTGCGCATTTATATACTCCTGTAATTGCTGCCATCAATGGTTTTGCTTTGGGTGGTGGACTCGAATTGGCCATGGCGGCACATTTTCGGGTAGCAAGTGATAATGCCAAGATGGGATTGCCCGAAGTATCACTAGGAGTTATCCCTGGATATGGAGGCACCCAGCGTTTACCTCAATTAGTGGGTAAAGGTAGGGCTATGGAATTGGTGATGACCGCTGGAATGATCGATGCGAATAAAGCCTTGGAATTCGGTTTGGTGAACCATGTAACCACGCAAGAGGAATTACTCCCGCTTGCTCATAAAATTGCAGGCAAAATAATGCGTAACTCTTCCGTGGCTATAGCTGCTGCTATTAATGCTATTAACGCAGGCTATGAAGAAGGTGAAAATGGATTTGACACCGAGATCATTGAGTTTGGCAAATGTTTTGGAACAGCCGATTTTCAGGAAGGGATCAATGCATTCTTAGCAAAACGTAAACCTGAGTTCCCGGGATTATAATATTTTGGATTAATTCCTATTATATTTGGAAATATTCCAAGTATGAATTAACTTTGAAGTACTCTCACCTTCAAAGTTTTTTTATGTCCCAATTTATAAAAGGCCGTGGCGCACAAAAGAAAGTTCACAGTCGTTTTTTGAAGCATGAGCATCAAGTATTAGACGAATACCTCAACTTTTGTGAGATTGAAGGGGAACTCGCAGATAAAAACAAGACCAAATACATAGATGTACATCCCAAGACCTTCGTCAATAAAGTGGATAGCCCGGATGTGGGCATAGAATATTCCGCCAATCCGTATCAAGGCTGTGAACATGGCTGCGTCTACTGTTATGCCCGTAACAGCCACGAATACTGGGGGTATGGAGCCGGTGTTGATTTTGAACGTTTCATATTGGTCAAGAAAAATGCACCGGAATTGCTGCAAAAGAAACTAAGGAGCAGGAATTGGAAAGGAGATACCATCATTTTCTCGGGAAATACAGATTGTTATCAACCCATTGAGCGAAAATTAGAGATTACCAGGGCTTGTTTAAAAATGATGTATAAGTGGAAAAATCCAACAGGAATTATCACTAAGAATTCCTTGATACTTCGGGATTTGGATATTCTGAAAGACCTGGCACATCTCGATCTTGTTAGAGTTTCTATTTCTATCAACACCCTTTCCGAGGAAACACGTCGTTTACTCGAACCGCGAACTTCAAGTATTAAGAATAGATTGAAGGCCGTCGAAATACTTTCCGCAAACGGTATTCCTGTCAATGTGATGTTGGCTCCTATTATCCCATCTTTGAATTGTCATGAAATTATTCCGTTGATAAAAAAAGTAGCCAACTTGGGTGCCTTAAGCGTTGCATACATTATAGTTAGGCTCAATGGACAAGTGGCTACCATTTTTGAAGATTGGGCCCATAAATCCATCCCAGGGAAAGCCGATAGGATCCTCAATCAAATTAAACAATGCCACGATGGGAAGCTCAACGATAGTACATGGGGTAGGCGGATGAAAGGAAGTGGTGTTATCGCCCGGCAAATCAGTGATACTATTGCGCTCGCCCGTGCAAAATATCTAAAAGGTAAAAGAATGCCCAAATTGGATAATTCTCATTATTTGAAGTGTAAGGATCCTCAACTAAAGTTATTCTAAACGATTTCCGCTTTGATCTGCCATTCGATTTTGTCTATTAGCTCTTCTGAATTATATTCGGATACTTTAACCGCCGGGTGTGCCAAAAATTTCAATCGAACAAATAACGGTATAGGAAACATCCCATAACGTTGCAATTTCCAGGAATTATTAATACTCACAGGAAGTACGTACGCTTGGGGTGCATTATCAAATAAAGTATGGAATCCTTTGTCCCAGTTCTTTTTTAGAGATAAACTTGGGATGTAACCTACGAAGAAACCAAATCAGAGGTGGGATATCCCACAAACTTTGGTGATTCGATACAATAATGATCGGTACATTTTCAGGAATCTCACCTTCAATTTTAAATCGAAATGTCGTCCCCACAATGTGCAAACAAAGCAAAAACAGCCCATTGAACAGCCCTACACTAATTTTATGCGCCCGGTAACCAAAAATACGTAAACAAATACGTTGAATAGGCTCAAATACCAACAGTATAAGCACAAAAAGGATAAATAAGATCGCGGAAAGCGGATAACTTAAGATATGCAAGAGTTGCTTCATAATTCAAATATAAAAAACCGTCTGCTTGAGGCAGACGGTTTTTAGTATTCATTCTTATTACTTTCCACTAACAGAATTCATCGTAAGCACTTTTTAAATTTTCCGCGATCATTTCGGCAGCACGTCCTTCGATGTGGTGGCGTTCCAACATGTGGACTAATTCTCCATTTTTAAATAAAGCCATAGAGGGTGAGCTTGGAGGGAAAGGAACCATTTGACTACGTGCTGCATCCACTGCTTCACGATCTACGCCTGCGAAAACAGTCACTAAATGATCAGGGGTTTTTGCGTTCTGCAAAGACTTTTGGGCTCCCGGACGGGCATTTGCTGCCGCACATCCACAAACCGAATTAACCACCATTAAGGTAGTTCCCTCTTTAGCAAGGGCTTCGGTGACGTCTTGTTCTGTATGTAATTCGATAAAACCTATTTTAGTAAGGTCTTCACGCATCGGTTTCACTAATTCTTCTGTGTACATATTCTTTCTTTTTATAGTGTGTAACAATTTAAGTGCAAAGATAACTAATTTAGTTGGTTGTTGTTGGCGGGCGATGAGTAGAAAATAAATAGTAAACTTATCTTTTAACTGTAAACAGATCTGCCCACCACCTGCTAAAATACATTATCTTTGGTCTCATTTTTGACTCAATAATTACAGGTTGTATGATTCGTTGGTTAGCTGCACTCTTAGGATTTTCATTCTTCAGGTTCCCAGGAGCCATTATTGGTTTTTTATTCGGGAGTGTTCTTGATAATTTGATCTCAGGTAAGTCAAAAACGAGTCGCAGGACTATTTTCCATCAACCTCGTGATAGGGTTACGCCCGCCGATTTTGAACTTAAATTGCTTTCTTTGGCCTCTTTGGTTATCAAAGCAGATGGTACGGTAAGTCAAAACGAGTTGGATTTTGTACGCCAATATTTTGTTCAAGCCTACGGAAAAGAACGTGCCAATGCGACCTTTCGTGTATTTAATGATATCATAAAAAATCGCGAGATCTCTGCTCATAAGATCGCCTCCATGCTTCGTCAAAGAATGCGGTACGAATCACGCTTGCAGGTAATTCACTTTTTATTCAGTATTGCCAATGCAGATGGCCATGTTTCGTCACCTGAAGTGAAAGAGATCGATCGAATTGCCTCTTATCTGGGATTGCAATCCAAAGATTTCGAAAGTATTAAGGCCATGTTCTTCAAAAGTCCGGATAGAGCCTACAAAATATTGGAAATTGAACGGACTGCGACCGTTTCTGAAATTAAAAAGGCCTACCGAGAAATGGTAAAAAAATTCCATCCTGATAAACTACAACATATGGACGAAGTCTATAGAAATGGCGCGGAGGATAAATTCAGAAAAGTACAAGAGGCTTACGAACAACTACAAAAAGAAAAAGGCTTTTAGGTATGTTAAATTCATTTCTTTCTCCTAAATCCCTATGAAATATATTTTGATTCTTCCCCTATGGTTGATGTTTCCCTATGCTTCGGTAATCGCTCAGGAAAATGCAAACCTTAAAAATGGATATGCCGCCCAGGGTTATGATGTGGTTGCCTATTTTCAGTATAAAGCAACCAAAGGAAACGTCCAATACCAATTCACCTTTGAAGGAATTAAGTAAAAGTTTCACGATGATGAAAACCTGATTAAATTTCGGCGAAACCCGGAAAAATATGTACCACAATACGGTGGATTTTGTGCCTACGCTCTCGCTAAAAACGGCAAGAAAGTAGGAGTTAATCCCAAAACATTTACGATCAGTGACGGGAAATTGCACCTTTTTTTAGAACAGCTGGGGAACAAATACCCTAACCAAGTGGAATGATAAAAGTCATGAAATGCTTCGTACACAAGCCGATTCCAAATGGAAGACCCTTCTTAAATCTCAATAAACACGTCATTCTCTACACCTTTAAATCCTGAGTATACTCTATCCTTTTCTACATTTTTAGTTTAAACTAAAATTAATTAGCCTATAAATCAAAAAATATATTTACTTTTGCCTTATGTATTCATTAGCAGAGGAAAATTATTTAAAGACCATTTACCATTTGGAACAAGAATCCAAGACAGGGGTAAGCACGAACGCAATTGCCGAACGCATGGAAACTAAACCTTCTTCGGTAACCGACATGGTACAGAAATTAGCCGATAAAAAAATGATTTCATATAAGAAATACAAAGGTTCCACTCTAACGGTCCATGGGAAAAAAATGGCAGCCAATGTAATTCGAAAACATCGCTTATGGGAAGTATTTTTGGTAGATAAACTCAAATTTCACTGGGACGAGGTGCACGAAATCGCGGAACAGCTTGAGCACATCCAATCTGAAGAGCTTATAGTCCGCCTCGATAAATATTTAGGCAACCCGGATTTTGATCCTCATGGTGATCCTATCCCTGACAAAGACGGAAAAGTGAAGTCCACCGAGAAAAAACTCCTATCCGAATTGAATAAAAAGCAACGTGGGGTATGTATTGGTGTTAAAGAAACCGGGAGTGAATTCCTTCAGTATTTAGACAAACGAAATATTACCATCGGTACAAAAATCAATGTATTAGGGAAAGAATTTTTTGATGGCTCTATGATCATACAAGTCGGAAAAGATCAATTCTTTATTTCTAAGAAGATCGCGGAAAATCTATATGTACAAACCAATTAAAATGAAAAATTCAATCCATCTTATTGGTGCTTTCATAGTATTGGCATTGACCGTTGCTTGTGAAAGGACATTGCCTTATGCTCCTGCAGAAAATGAACTTTTGGATGGCCCAATTGATGGGCTTACAACTGAGGAACAGGCAATGTTTTTAAGAGGTGATGAGGCTTTTAGTGATGTGTTTACTATTGCAAAAGGACTGGGTCCAATTTTTGTGGCAAATCAATGTTCCAGTTGCCATCCCGGAGATGGGAAAGGAAGTCCTTTTGTAAGGTTTACACGCTTTGGACAACCAGATACTTTAGGCAATCAGTATTTGGATTTTGGAGCACCACAGCTACAGCATAAGGCGATTCCCGGGTTTCTGCCCGAAAGACTTCCTTTAGGTGCTACTTTTACTGATTTAATTGCCCCTGCCGTAACTGGATTAGGGTTTTTGGATGCGGTTAGTGATGCAGACCTCATTGCACTTTCAGATCCCAATGACCTTGATGGAGATGGGATAAGTGGGAGACCACACTGGAATACTATTCCTGAATATGCGGTCTTAAGGCCTAATAGTATTTCCAACAACGGAAGGTACATTAGTCGATTCGGAAAAAAAGGAAATGCCTATGATTTACTTCATCAAACTTCAGGGGCCTACAATCAGGACATTGGCATCACTTCCTTATTTGAACCTTTTGATCCGCTCACTGGGTTGGAAGAAGATCCTGAAGTTAGTACCCAAACTGTAAATGATGTGGTTTTTTATCTTAAAACATTAAAAGCCCCTATTCAACGAAATGAAAATGACCCAGAAGTAATCGCTGGAAAACTGGTTTTTGCTCAAATACAGTGCGCCTCATGTCATAGGCCAACCTTACAAACAGGGTTTTCACCTATTGATGTGCTATCAAACAAAGAATTTCATCCCTATACCGATTTACTTTTACATGATATGGGTCCTGGATTAGATGATGATTATACCGAAGGATTTGCTCTTACTTCTGAATGGAGGACCCCACCGTTATGGGGGCTTGGACTGTCCAAAGATGCCCAGGGAGGCGACTATTTTTTAATGCATGACGGACGGGCTTTGAGTATTGAGGAAGCTATTATTTTACACGGAGGTGAGGCTGGCGAGGCTAAGAATAGGTACACTCTACTTCCCGAAATCGAGAGACAGCAACTTATTAAATTTCTTGAGTCACTTTAAGCAAATGGAACGTAGAAAGTTTGTGCAGGTTTGTTGTTATTCAGCTATTGGATTGCCCATATTGGCTACGGTTTTGCAGTCGTGCGGATCTATTTACTACGCTGTATCCACTCGTAATGCCAATGGATTGATAGTTGCAAAATCTGAATTCTGGAAAGTCGAAAAAAATAAAAAAGTTAATCGACCCTTTGTATTGATAAAAACGGAAGACAACAAATTTCCCATTTGTATTTATAAAATCGAAAAAGACAAATACGTTGCTTCATTGCTGAAATGCACGCATAAAAGCTGTGAACTAAACGTTGGTGGTGGTATTTATAGTTGCCCCTGTCATGGCAGTGAGTTTTCAATAACCGGAAAAGTATTGGAGGGCCCGGCAGATAGGGATTTAGAAACATTTAAGATTGGAACAGATAATGAAAATATATACATCTATTTATCCTAAACAGTTACACTTGGTAATATTGCTTTTTCTAACGGTTATTACTTTAAGTGCTCAGGAAACAGATCCTGTGGTTAGGCGTGTTCAGACGGACACAAGCGAGACCGTCTTGAATATGGATGCAACCTATAATCGCCCTTTTTTGGCGTTCAAGAAAACAACGGTTGCCTTAGGAGGATATCTGGAGGTTAATTCGATCTATAGCGGAGAAGATGGCGTTTCCGAAGGGTTATCTTTTCAAGCCCGCAGACTCACCATATTCATGTCTGCTTCTATTACAAAAAGAATAAAATTTTTGTCGGAAATAGAATTCGAAGACGGCGCCAAAGAAATAGCGATAGAATTTGCAGCTTTGGATGTGGCACTTCATCCTGCGCTTAATTTCCGAGGAGGAATTATATTGAATCCGATAGGAGCTTTTAATCAGAATCACGATGGGCCCAAATGGGAATTCGTGGAACGCCCTGATGTTGCCGTAAACTTATTGCCGGCAACATGGTCAAATGTTGGTTTTGGTTTATATGGAAGATCATTCAAGGAAAACTGGATATTTGGATACGAGGTTTATTTAACGAATGGTTTTGATAACAGTATTATTGATAATGAAGAAAACAAAACTTTCTTGCCGGCGGCTAAAGAAAATGAGGAGCGCTTTGAAGAAAGCAATAGTGGGAAGGCCCTCTTGACAGGAAAAATTGCCATTAAGTATTCGAAAATAGGGGAAATTGGTTTCTCGTATATGGGGGGTGTCTATAATAAATTTGAGGAAGACGGTCTTACACTTGATGAAAAAAGAAGAGTCGATGTTTTTGCAATAGATATTAATACTACTATTAAAAAAACCAGGACCAACATCGTAGGAGAAGTTGCCTTTATCAATGTTGACGTGCCCGATACATTTACACAACAATATGGCTCTAAACAATGGGGGGTCTTCGTGGATGTTGTACAGCCCATTTTAACAAGAAAAATTCTGAATTGGGAAAATGCTACTTTAAATGTCGCTGCACGCTTTGATTATGTAGATTGGAATGTCGGCACCTTCAATGAAACCAACACCGAAATAGGAGAACAGCTGGTGGCGATCACTCCTGCCATAAGTTTCAGGCCCTCTCCTCAAACCGTGTTCAGGTTAAATTATCGATACCAATGGCAAAAAGACATTCTTAATAATCCTGCTGCTAAGACAGCATCCTGGTTATTTGGGATAAGTACTTACTTTTAGAATTATAGAATAACATAAAAATGATAGCTAAAAACTTACAATGACCACGTACAACCCAGTATATGCCTTACTAATATTTGTAGCGATATCAACCGTGATTTATTTGATATTCAGGCCGGTCAAAGGTTGGTTTTGGGTCATCAAAAATAATCTGTCATTCAATGAAAAAACGGTGATCGAGGATATATTAAAACAGCTTTATCACTTTGAAAATTCCGGTAAAGAAGCGAACATCAAAAGTCTAACAGGAGTATTAAAATTCAAGGACCATTTGATAATTGATGTCATTAATTTAATGACGATCAATAAATTGATCTATTTCGAAGGTGATGTTTTAAGGCTTACTAATACAGGGAGAGATTATTCTTTACGGATCGTGAGAGTCCACAGATTATGGGAAAAGTATCTGGCCGAGAAAACGGGAATTGATAAAGCTGAATGGCACGACAGGGCTGAGTTTATGGAGCATAAACTGAGCCAGGAAGAAACCAATTCTTTGGCTTCTCAGTTAGGCAACCCTGTCTATGATCCTCATGGCGATCCAATCCCTACAACTTCGGGCAAGGTCGCCAAAGTAAAAGGAGTGGCACTATCATCATTGGCTGTAAATTCCATTGGAAAAATAACACATATAGAAGATGAGCCGGATGTGATCTACAAGCAGATCATTGCCGAAAACATTCATATAGGTTCACAAATACGAGTTGTAGAAAATAGCCCCGAACGTATTATTTTTTATGCTGAAGGGGAAGAGTTCAAATTGGCCCCCATCGTGGCTGCAAACCTCACCGTAGCGCCATTGGATAAAACTATTATGGTGGAAGAGAACACGATTAGATTATCGAGTTTGAAAGAAAATGAAACTGCCAAAATTGTAGGTATTTCGAAAGAAAGCCGAGGAGAAAGAAGAAGAAGATTGTTAGATCTTGGATTTGTAAAAGGAACTCAAATTAGTATTGATCTAATGAGTCCACTTCAAAACCCAACAGCTTATTTAGTCAAGGGAACATCCATCGCCCTGCGAAAGGATCAAGCCTCTAAAATCCTCATAAAAAAAGATGAAAGTCATGGAAAGTAAAATAGCGAGTGCATGTCAGAGTTGCTCTCAATTTAATGCTAACGGTTTAAAAAAATTAGGGGTAAGCACAGATAATTTTGATTTCGTTATAGCCATTGCCGGCAATCCAAATACAGGAAAAAGCACTGTTTTTAATGCATTGACCGGTTTGCGCCAGCATACCGGGAATTGGCCCGGCAAAACGGTTGTGAGGGCAGAGGGGGCGTTCCAATATAATGATCGAAAATTCAAGTTGGTTGATCTCCCCGGCACCTATTCTCTGCTTTCTACATCACAAGACGAGGAAGTCGCAAGAAATTTTATCCTTTTCGGTAAACCGGATGTTACCATAATCGTAGTTGATGCGGGAAGGTTAGAACGAAATCTGAATTTGGTATTACAAATTTTAGAGATCACTAATAAAGCTGTTTTATGCTTGAATTTAATGGATGAAGCCAACCGAAATAATATTAATATCGAAGTGAGATCGTTGGCCCGGGATTTAGGAATCCCTGTAGTACCAACAAGCGCAAGGTTTAATGAAGGTATCCCCGAGCTTATTCAAACTATTAACGACGTAGCAACAGGTGAAATAATTTGCAAATCACGCCATATAAAAAATGTAAATGGAAACATTAATGAGGCGGTAAAAAAATTAAGTGCTGAAATTGAAAAGCAATTTCCATCCATGCCAAATAGTAGATGGATAGCTTTTCGACTCTTAGAAGGTGATACGCGAATAATAAAAGCCCTGAGAAACGGAGAGTTAGCCTAAAAAAAATAAAATGAATACAACTTCTGTAGAAAAAATAATTGCCCTATCCCGTGATTTGCGTTGGCAAATTGGCGATGAATTTCACGATAATCTTGCGGAAGGGATCTATGCAGATGCTTCTGAAATCGCTATGGGTTCGGTTAGCAGCGATAATAGTAAGAAACGTTTTCGATTGGATGCGAAAATAGATAAGATCGTTACCAGCAAAGCCTGGGGTTTTCCTATCATGATCTTGATATTGGGCGTAGTACTCTGGATAACAATTATAGGCGCTAATTATCCTTCTTCAATGCTGGCTGATTTATTGTTAGAAAACTTTCATCCATTTTTAAAAGGCCTTGCTGCAAGTATAGGCATGCCCTGGTGGTTGGATGGTTTTTTAATAGATGGTGTTTATTTGGCAGTAGCCTGGGTGATTGCGGTAATGTTGCCGCCAATGGCAATATTTTTTCCCATGTTCACCCTTTTAGAAGATTTCGGATATTTACCCAGAGTTGCTTTTAATTTAGACTATTTGTTTAAAAAATCCGGTGCACATGGCAAGCAAGCTTTAACCATGAGTATGGGATTTGGATGTAATGCCGCAGGTGTTGTTGCAACACGAATAATTGATAGTCCAAGAGAACGATTAATCGCTATCATCACCAATAATTTTTCTCTGTGTAATGGTCGTTGGCCTACTCAAATTCTAATAGCCACGATATTTATTGGCGCTGTCGTGCCTGCCTCCATATCGGGATTAGCTTCCCTATCGGCCGTAATAAGTATAGCCATATTGGGGATCTTTTTTATGTTTGTGGTTTCCTGGGCGCTCTCAAAAACAGTATTAAAAGGTGAGGTTTCTACTTTCAATTTAGAATTACCTCCTTATCGACCTCCAAGATTTTGGAAAACAGTTTACACTTCTATAATTGACAGGACTCTAATTGTATTGTGGCGGGCCATACTATTTGCCGCGCCTGCCGGAGCGGTGATTTGGCTGATCTCTAATATATACATCGGAGACTTAAGTATCGCCTCATGGACCATAACTTCCTTAGATGGTTTTGGTTTCCTTTTAGGGCTCAATGGAGTTATATTGCTCGCTTATATTGTTGCTATCCCCGCCAATGAAATAGTTATTCCAACTATTCTGATGTTAACTGTTATGGCAACCGGAATTGCTGGAGGTGATGGAGTTGGAGTTATGTTCGAATTGGATTCGGCCGGTGAAACTGCTACCATCTTAAAAGCCGGGGGATGGACCTTACTCACGGCAGTCAACTTGATGTTATTCAGTTTATTACACAATCCTTGCAGTACAACCATTTATACGATCTACAAAGAGACTAAAAGTGTCAAATGGACTGTTTTCGCTTCCGTATTGCCGGTGATTATGGGGTTCGTCTTAACATTTTTAGTCGCTCAAATTTGGCGGATCGTTTTTTAGAGTCGAATAGCAATTCATTATAAAAAACATGAATATTTCAATGAAAACCAGCATCTATATTCTACTATTTTTCTCTTCGATCGTGGCTATTTCACAAGAACGAATCCCAGCCTCCCCGCAAATTGTTATTAAAATTGCATCAGGGGAAACAGTAACTGCAGGTAATGTCATTTTAAAATTTGTGGAAGTACTTGAGGATTCGCGATGTCCCAAAGATATTGTTTGTGTTTGGGCGGGACGGGCAAAAGTAAAGGTGGCTATTTCGGGAGAGCATATCTACTTAAAAGAACTGGAGCTTACAATTGGTGAAAAAAATAAAAATATTCTTGGTGTGTTCAACGGTTTCACCTTCAAAGCCGTCGGACTTACACCCTATCCTTCTTCCGGAATTACCGGGAAACCTTCTTATACTTTGATGGTATTGAAAGAGAAGATCTAGTTAATGACACCCACAGTCATCTTTTCCGCATTTGGTTCGATCCCCATCTAGTGTACGGGAAGATCTATGTCTGGTTTCAAAAATAGGATTCCACACAAACTTTTTGAGTAAAAAGCCTGTCGCGGCACCAAAGATAACTATGACTAAGATTGTCTGCATACTATAAAGATACTCATTTTAAAATTTGATACGCCCCCAAAGCCACCACATAAGCAATAAGTGTCATTACCACCAATTGCCATAACGGCCAGATCCAACTGTTGGTTTCCCGTCTCACAACGGCTAAGGTACTCATACACTGCATAGCAAAAGCATAAAACAGCAAAAGTGAAATCCCACTCGCAAAATTGAATCGTGGTATCCCCGATATTGGGTCAACCTCAGCTGCCATTCGGTTTTTTATGGTTTCTACTTCTTTACTCCCCACACTGTAAATTGTTGCCAAGGTTCCCACAAATACTTCTCGCGCAGCAAATGAACTCACGATTGCAATCCCTATTTTCCAGTCGTAACCCAAAGGTTCAACGGCTGGTTCAATGGCTCTTCCAATGATCCCGATATAGGATTTCTCCAATTTCAACGCGGCTATTTGGGTTTCGATCTCAGCTTCAGTATTAGCTGTAGCGGTATTTTGTTGCCGGATGATATCCTCAACATTATTAAAGTCGCCAGGGCCATACGAAGCTAACACCCAAAGTATAATCGATATCGCTAAGATTATTTTCCCTGCTCCCAATACAAAAGATTTCGTTTTCTCGATCACAGTGATCAATACATTTTTAAACATTGGAATTTTGTAGTTGGGCATTTCGATAACGAAGAAAGTCCGGCTGCGTATTTTTAATATTTTATCGAGTATGTAAGCCGATACGATCGCTGCCCCAAACCCAATTGCGTACAAAAACATCAAGGTTATCCCTTGTAAACTGAAAATTCCAAAAACGCGATCCTCAGGAATCACAAGTGAAATAATGATGAGATATACCGGCAATCGCGCCGAACAAGTAGTAAAAGGAGTTACTAAAATAGTTATTAATCGTTCTTTCCAATTCTCAATGTTCCGGGTTGCCATGATCGCGGGAATTGCACAGGCGGTTCCAGATACGAGTGGAACCACACTTTTACCGCTCAATCCAAAACGGCGCATAATGCGATCCATTAAAAAGACCACACGGCTCATATAGCCACTTTCCTCCAGTATGGAAATAAAGAGAAACAAGAAAGCGATCTGTGGAATAAAGATCGCTATCCCGCTTAGTCCCGGGACAATTCCTTCGGCAATAAGATTTGTAAAATCTCCTCCCGGTATGGTGTTTTTGATCCATTCACTCAACGAAGCGAAGGACTTATCGATAAAATCCATAGGGTAGGTACTCCAATCGAAGATCGCCTGAAAAATCAACAATAATATTCCGAAGAAAATAATATAGCCCCCCACTTTGTGGGTCAAAACCCGATCTATACGACTCTGAAAATCCTTGGCATTGACAGTATCTACCGTTTGTGTTTCTTTAAGTGTTTGGTTGATAAACTGATAGCGTTTGATGGTCTCTTTTTGCTGAAGTCGCTTTAAATTACTAATGCTTTCGGTTTGAAAAGTAGCCGCGCCTTTATAATCCTTTCGATCCAACTTTCCAAAATTTACATCCTGTGTAATTACCAACCAAAGTTTGTACAGATCTTGATTGGGAAAGGCTTTTTTAAGCCGTCCAAAATATTCCGGAGCAATTACAGAAGCATCCAAACAGGGCTTGGTTGAGATCTGCTTGTAGTTAGAAATTAATTCTTTTAAGTTTTCAAATCCTGAATTCTTTCGCGAACTTATAAGTGCCACCTTGGTTTCCATCTTCTCTTCCAGGGCCGATATGTTTAAAGAAATGGCTTTTCGCTTCATTCTATCGGCCATATTGATCACCAAGATGGAAGGGATTCCCAAGTCTTTGATTTGGGTGAAGAGCAATAAGTTCCTCTTTAGGTTTTCAATTTCACAAACCACAACAGCAACATCCGGAAAGTCTTTGTCATTTTTATTCAGCAATACTTCGATCACTACATTTTCATCGATAGACGAAGCGTTGAGACTATAAGTGCCCGGTAAATCAAGAATATAGGCTTTAGTACCTCTCTCCAATTTGCAGATACCTTCTTTTCTTTCGACGGTAATCCCAGGGTAATTGCCTACTTTTTGGTTCAATCCGGTCAAGCGGTTGAATACCGAAGTCTTGCCGGTATTTGGATTTCCTATAAGTGCTACATTAAGTTGCTTGGCCATGGATTAGGGGATCAATTCTATTTCAATCAGTGCAGCCGTTTCCTTTCTAATGGCCAAATGACTGCCATCGATAATTAAATGCAAAGGGTCATGATAAGGTGCTGTCTGCACTAAAGACACTTCATTACCGGGAAGACAACCCATTTCCAGCAGCTTTAAGGGCACCAAATCTACCGAGAAGTCTTTGATAACAGCTCGTTCCCCTTTCTTTAAATCGGCAATTGTGATCACTTTGCTTATTTAGATTGATTTTAAACAATGCAAATGTAAGTGAAAATATCGAGGCAGGAAAAGGATTTATTATTCTCTTTTTAGAATCTCTATATCTTGAAGGAGTTTCTCAATTTCTTCTGTATTAGTCCCGTCATATATCCCTCTTATGCGCTTTTGAGTATCTACGAGGATAAAGTTTTCCGTATGGATCATTCCATATTTTTGTGACTCCGGAAGGTCCTTTACGGCGAGATACGATTTACGGGCAAGATCATAGATCTGTTTTCTATCTCCGGTTAGCAGATTCCATTTACTGTCATCTACTCCGTTTTCGATAGCATATTTTTTAAGTTGCCCTACTGAATCTATCTCCGGTGTCACCGAATAAGAGAGTAACATCACTATGGTATCGGTTTTTAATCTTTCCTGAATCATCGCCATATTATCCGTCATGATGGGGCATATGGTTTGACAAGTGGTGAAAAAGAAATCGGCTATGTAGATCTTGTCTTTATAATCTTCCTGTGTTATGATTTTTCCATTTTGATTGGTCAAACTAAAGTTGGCTATGGTGTGATATTTTTTGATATGCTGAACAGTCGTGTCGACAACTTCAGCATTAAAGTCGGCAGGTTGATAGATCTTTAACCTTGGAATTGGTTTTAATACCGAATATATACTGAAAATGATAATTACAGATAATACGGCAAAGACGATTCCGAAGAATTTATATTTGGCGAAAAACTCAAGCATTTTCTCAATATGATTTCAACAAAATTACCAACTATAAAAAGAATGAAAAAACTGTAACAGTTAAATGTTTTCTAATACTATTGCCTATGGTATCATTAATTTTTTTAACAACATTGAATAGGTTACTTTTGTGCGATTCTTAAAAGAATATTAGAGATTATGACTGCTTTTGAAATATTTGTAATTGTGATTCAATTTTTATTGAGTCTCTCGCTCTTGATCATTTTACATGAGGCAGGGCATTTTATTCCAGCTCGTTTATTTAAAATACGAGTCGAGAAGTTCTTTTTGTTTTTTGATGTGAAGTTCGCTCTTGTAAAAAAGAAAATTGGGGATACCGTATATGGAATTGGTTGGCTTCCGTTAGGGGGTTATGTGAAGATTTCCGGGATGATCGATGAGAGCATGGATAAAGAACAAATGGCACAACCTCCAAAACCGTGGGAATTTAGAAGCAAACCCGCCTGGCAACGACTTGTCATTATGTTAGGCGGTGTGACGGTGAATTTTATCCTGGCATGGCTCATTTATGTTGCGATGGCCTATACCTGGGGCGATAAGGTATTGGCTAGGGAAGACATAGGAGACGCCTTGGCGGTATGGGCGTTTATGACCGAACAGACCGGGCTTGAAACCGGCGACCGGGTACTTCTGATCGATGGAGAAACCTATGAGAATTTTACCGAATTGGCCTTAGGGATACTGTTGGGGAAAAACCTCAAGGTGAGAAGAGATGGCGAAGAGATCAATTTGGATATCCCTGAAGACTTTTTGGGTCAGTTAGTGGATGCTAATGATGAAAGTCGTCCTATAACGATTCGCAGACCATTTTTAATATCTGCAATACCAGACACTTCAGCTAATAAGGGTAAAGGACTGCTGGTGAACGACATCATTTTGGATGTGAACCATCAGGGCTTCCGTTATTTCGATGAAATTTCGGAATACATAAAGACGCAAAAAAACCAAACCCTTCTGGCAACTGTGTTGAGAGAAGGGGAGACCCAGGAGATTTCCATTTTCACGAATGCTGACGGAATGTTGGGTGTAGTAGTAGGTGGTTCCAAGCTTGAGGATCTAGATAAATTAGGGTTTTATAATCTTTCGGTTAAAGAATATTCGTTCCTGGAGTCGTTTGGGGCCGGGTCCCGCCGATTTGTGGATCAATTTAAATCGTTTGGAAAACAATTAAAGATCATAGCTACGCCAAGTACCGGGGCCTATAAAGGGGTGGGAAGTTTTATCTCCATAGCAAAAATCTTTCCATCTACATGGAATTGGGAGATCTTTTGGAAGATCACCGCCTTTTTGTCCATTATGCTAGGGGTACTTAATTTATTGCCGATCCCTGCCTTGGATGGGGGTCATGCCATGTTCTTAATTTACGAATTGGTGGTAGGTAAAAAACCTAGTGATAAGTTTATGGAATATGCCCAGGTTGTTGGGTTTATCTTCCTTATTTCGCTATTTGTTTTTGCGTTTGGAAATGATATTTACCGTCATTTTATAAAGTAGATTAAAAAATTAAAGATTCCTTTTTACGGCAGATAAAATTAATTTATATTTGCACCCTCTTAGGCAATAATCTATTGTAACAGAGGGCGCAACCCTCTTAAAGGGGAAAATATTCCTCCTTAGCTCATCCCGATAGTTATCGGGAGGTTAGAGCATCGGGAGTAAAAGTTCTTAAAATTTCGAAATGTACTATGTTTATATTTTGCATTCTGCTACTTTAGACTCTTATTATGTTGGAGAAGTGCAGAGTTTAGACAAAAGAATAGAACAACATAATGCAGGGTTCTATAAGAATTCTTATACTTCTTAAACGAAGAACTGGGAATTATTTTTATCATTTGAATGTAAGGATAGAATTCAAGCTAGAAAATTTGAAACCCATATCAAAAAAATGAAGAGTAGAAAATATATTCAAGATTTACTTAAGTATCCTGATATAATTGAAGAACTCCTGGAAAAATATTAACAAAACATTCCTCCTTAGCTCAGTTGGTTAGAGCACCTGACTGTTAATCAGGGTGTCCTTGGTTCGAGTCCAAGAGGAGGAGCAAAATGAGAACCCTATGTTAAAACGTAGGGTTGTTTTGTTTTAGGCCCTATAGTTCAATGGATACCCGCCTGCTTTATTAATAAGGTCTCATAGTTCAACGGATAGAATAGGAGTTTCCTAAACTCTAGATCCAGGTTCGATTCCTGGTGAGATCACAACGGGCAGGGAATAAAAGTTTCCTAAACTTTAGATGCAAGTTCGATTCTTGCCAGGGCTACGAGGTAGTTCTGATAACAAATATAGAGTTCAATAAAGACAAGCCATTCATGAAAGTGAGTGGTTTTTTATTATTCGCTAAAATTCAGGAGTTAGAATTCCACATTTTTAGTACCTTAACCCCTTTAAATCAATAATTTACCGTGAGAATGTGAATTTTGGGTAAAACTGAATAAGAAAACATGATGAAAAGAAAGATTACAACAACCGTAGTAGCAGTTTTTTTCTGCTTTAAT
>SMXJ01000046.1 GCA_004356305.1 Bacteroidota bacterium
CGGGGCCGTGAGTGGGTGAATCCTGAAGGAGAAACCAAATATTTTAACTCTATTCAAGGATGGCGCATAGAGAATTTGGATACAGCCGCATCACAGGATATGCCGCCTATACCGCCGGCGGATACCTTTGAACCCGCTACCGACTTTAAAGAAGAGGATCACGATGATCTCCCGTTTTAGTGTAACTTAGATTTGAAAAATACCCCGGCCGTACAGCGTGGGTTATTATTTAAAATCCCGCCTTTTGACGGGATTTTTCTATTTTTACTAAATGAATATCACCCGAACCATCGAAGCCCTTTTCAGACGATTTTTGCCCTCACCCTTTTCAATAGCCATAATACTCACAATGATAGCCATGCTGATGGCACTGATGTTTACGAAAGCACCGGCAGATGAAAACCATTTCCTGGCTATACTGTCCTTTTGGGAAGACGGTGTGTGGAGCAAAGGGCTGCTCGTTTTTGCCTACCAAATGATGCTCATCCTGGTACTGGGACATATTTTGGTTTTAAGCAAGCCCATGAACTACCTGATTCAGGAATTGACCAATTATGTGACCAACACCCGTAACGCTGTGATCCTGGTGAGCATTACGACCATGTTGGTTTCATTTTTTAATTGGGGATTGGGATTGATCTTTGGTGCCATCCTTGCTCGAAAAGTGGCAGAAGCCGCTCAAACGAGAGGTTTTAAGATCAATTATCCGCTGGTAGGGGCGTCGGGCTATGTAGGACTTATGATCTGGCATGGTGGGATAAGTGGTTCTGCGCCTTCCAAAGTGAGTGAAAGCGGACATTTAAGGAGCTTGATCGGGGAAATGAGCGATCCCGGCATCCTATCACAAATTCCGGATTTGATCCCCTATTCAGAAACGATTTTTAGTGGTTTTAACTTGATACTCTTCGGAACCTTGTTAGTGCTTATCCCGACTTTTTTGGCTTTCATCGCAAAAAAAGTGCCTGATACACCCACAAATCTATCCATCTACAAAGGACCTCTTTCTGAAGATAAAAGCTACAAAGGAGCGGAACGTATCGATCATTCCAAGGTCTTCGGAATTGGTTTCGGGCTGTTGGTGTTGACTGCCTTCTTTTATCAGTATTTTGCAAATCTTTCTGCTCTAATCATCACGCCAAATATGCTTAACTTTTTTATGCTGGGACTGGCCTTGGTACTACATGGTAGTTTTTCAAACTTTTTAAGTGCCGTTGAAGAGGCCATCAAGGGAGCTTCCGGGATTTTAATACAGTTCCCGCTTTATTTCGGGATCATGGGCATTATGAGTGAAAGCGGTATGGTAGGGCAGATATCCGATTTTTTTGTGTCCATCGCCAACGAAACTACCTTGCCCATCTTCACATTCTTTAGTGCCGGCCTGGTTAATATCTTCGTGCCAAGCGGAGGAGGACAATGGGCTATACAGGGCCCCATAGTAATAGAGTCCGCTATAAAATTGGGCGTATCACTTCCCAAAGCCATAATGGCACTGGCCTACGGGGATCAAATAACGAATATGTTACAACCTTTTTGGGCCTTACCATTGTTAGGAATAACAAAACTAAAGGCAAAGGAAATTCTTCCCTATACATTACTATTGATGATCATTGGGACAGTTGTTTTTGTGATAGGGTTGCTTATATTTTGAAATAAAAATCCGGCTTTTAGCACTGCTAATTATTGAAGAAAATGGTTTATCTGACAGACGAATTATGGTTCCCACCCTTCGAATTTGCCACCCGGGATGGCCTCCTTGCGGTGGGTGGAGATTTGAGCGTTGATAGATTACTACTCGCCTATCGTTCAGGGATTTTCCCGTGGTATAGTGAAGGAGAACCTATACTCTGGTGGAGTCCTGACCCCAGAATGGTACTATTTCCGAAGAGATTCAAAGTATCTAAAAGTTTGTTGAGGATCATTCAGAAGAACGAATTCAGTATAACGTTCAACACAGCTTTTACGGATGTCATTAGAAAATGTGCAGCTATAGAGAGGGAAGGTCAAGCCGATACGTGGATCACAAATGATATGGTTGATGTCTATCAGAAATTGCACGAATTGGGACATGCCCATTCGGTTGAGGTTTGGAGGGATGATAAATTGGTTGGTGGTTTGTATGGGATCGATCTGCCTGAGCAAAAGGTATTTTGCGGTGAAAGCATGTTCAGTAAAGAGAGCAATGCGTCGAAGGTGGCGTTTTATTATTTAATCAAAAAATTGAAAGCTGAAGAGTATACTATTGTCGATTGCCAGGTGCATACACTCCATTTGGAAAGTTTGGGAGCAGAAGAAATTCCACGTACCGAATTTTTGAACTACTTATTGTAAGATAACATGCCTTTTAAACAGTAGTTATGGTAAGGATTCATAAAAAATATTACATTTAATCGATTATTTTTGGTTTTTAAACAGAATATCAGCACATTAGCATCAGAATTTTCCCAAATCACTACTTATGAAGCTCATAACTCCTCTATTATTTGCCACATCTTTATTTATGGCTGATACCGCCTTGGCTCAGACCGATGTTAATAGGGATATCGATGTCGCCAAAGTTTACGTACAAGTTGTTAAAGAAGGCTATGGGACTCCCGCAATTTATTTAAAACTGGCGAACGAATACTACTTTCATTACAATTATTCCGAAGCCAAATTGTGGTATGAAAAGGTGTTTGAAACAGAAAAACCTACAGACAAAACAATTCTCTTTCGTTACAAACAATCCTTGAAAGCACTCAAACTCAAACCGGAAGATAATCCCTATTTGGCGGTTTCTACGACTAATTAATCAGACCTCATTATACCGATAACAGTCCATTACATGGTCATTTACCATCCCTGTGGCCTGCATATGCGCATAGATAACCGTAGAGCCAACGAATTTGAAGCCTCGTTCTTTTAAATCAGTACTTATAGTATCACTTAGAGTCGTATTGACGGGAGTTTCACTTAAATCTTTTGTTTTATTTTTAATGGGTTTACCATCTACAAAGCCCCAGATATAATCGCTAAAACTTCCAAATTCCTTTTGTACTTCCATAAAGGCTTGTGCATTGGTGATGGTAGCATGAACCTTCAATTTATTGCGAATTATGCCCGCATCCAGTAACAGGGAATCGATCTTTTCCTGAGTGTATTTGGCGATTTTTTTGTAGTCGAAATTGTCAAAGGCTTTCCTGAAATTTTCGCGTTTTCGCAACACAGTGATCCAGCTCAATCCCGCTTGAAATGTCTCCAAAATAAGAAATTCGAAGAGAGCATGGTCATCTTTTAGAGGTACACCCCATTCCTCATCGTGGTAAGCAACATACAATGGGTCTTCTCCACACCAGGAGCATCTGTTTTTCATAATTGCGAATAGTTAATTTTCATGACTAGCAGCGTTCCTGAGCCGGCTGAAATGTGTCGGAGTTAAGTTAGTAAGTTTATTTAATTATTGCGACTTACCCGCCATGGAAAAAATGTTAAAAACCGAAAAAGAAGAAAAAACCGAATTAGTGATCCAAAGTTTAAAAAACGCTACATCTTATAAAGATTACCGGACCTTGGTCGAAGAAAACGTTGCCAACGGTACAAGTACGGGGCCTGAGCAGAGCGAAGCCCTTACAAATTACACCTTGCTGAATCATACAAGGATGAAACGCCTGGATAAAACGGTAAAAATCGGACAGGAGATACAACAAAAATTCGAAGATTTCAATGGAAATCAAACCTGGTTGGTCATTACCGAAAGCTGGTGTGGCGACGCCGCCCATGCTATTCCGGCGATGAACCAATTGACGAATTTCACTCCCAACATCGATCTCAAAGTAGTGTTGCGTGATGAAAACCTCGAATTGATGGATGCGTTTTTAACTCAGGGTTCGCTGTCAATTCCGAAACTAATTGTTCTGGATAACGAAACTGAGGAAGTGGTCGCTGATTGGGGGCCCCGCCCTTCTGTCGCCACTCAATTGGTGAAAGATTATAAAGCCGAATACGGCGAATTATCACCCGAATTTAAGAAGGATCTGCAAGTGTGGTATAACAGAGATAAGTCACAGAATATTATTGAGGATCTGGCTGAACTGATCGTTTAATATTGACCCGGAAATGCATAACTTATAGAACCTAGTTGTTTCACCTTTGAGGCGCTGGTTGTGAATTTGGCCAGATTGGCATAATTCAATGCGCTGTCTATTAAGCACCCATTTGTCGAAGTGGAGGCGGTTTTATTGTATACTGTCTTCACTACTTTTCCCAGGGTATTCACTACAATATTGATAACTATTTTCCCACCTTGATCGCAGGTATAGACTGGGTTCCTGAGTTTCAGGGCCGTTCTTCCAACCAAATAGTAACTAATAGTGGTTTTTCTATTCACAGCAGCAGAATTAGCCCGTGTGTTACGTTTATTAGTGTCATTGGATAGTTTTTCCTTTACTCTATTGAGTTTGTCTTTAGCATCATTGAAGGCCATTTCATTGCTAATGCTGTTTTCTTCGGAAGTCTCCGATTCATCGCTTTTCGCTTCTGAATTAGCCAAAGCTTCATTTCGGGTATTTTCTTGTTCGGAAATGAACTTTTCAGCTTCATTGTAGGCTCTATTGGTCTCAATTTTAAATTTTTCCGAAGTATTGACCGTCAACTCTTCAAGGGGTAGCTCCTCAATGTATTCAACCGGAGTGAATTCCTCTATAGGCGGTGTTCCTCCTTTAAGCGTGATACTCAATAATAGCAATATCAAATTACCCACCAAAAGGCAGGAAATTAGAAACGCCCGATATGAATAATCAAATTTCACGATCGCAATAATTAAAATTTTTATGAGAATCTTCCTAATATTTAAGAATGATTAACGTAAAGTTAAGACTATTTTAGGGATTTGATCTGCCTTTCGAATCCTTCCACTGTAAGAGCATTGTTAACAGAATAGGCCCCGATCTTAGTTCGTCTCAAGGCGGAAAGGTGTCCGCCGCCGTGCAATGCCCTTCCAAAATCGTGTGCCAAAGAACGTATATAAGTGCCTTTACTGCAGACCACTCGAAAATCGACATTGGGTAGATCAATGTTCGTAATTTCAAAGGTCGAAATATGGATATTGCGAGAAGGGACAATCACTTCTTCCCCTGCTCGTGCAAATTCGTACAAGCGTTTCCCGTCCTTTTTTAAGGCCGAAAATACAGGCGGTTGTTGTCGTATGTCCCCCGTAAATTGCGTAGCAGTTTCCAGTATCATTTCCGAAGAAATACCGCTGATATCAAAAGTTTGATCAATTTCGGTTTCAAGATCATAACTGGCAGTGGTAGCACCTATTGTAATTGTACCGGTATATTCTTTCTCCTGAGCCTGAAAGGCTTCGATCTTTTTGGTGAACTTCCCGGTACAAAGTATCAATAATCCCGTTGCGAGTGGATCCAGCGTTCCGGCATGTCCCACCTTTATCTTTTTCAATCCATATTGCTTCCTGATCAACCAACGCACTTTATTCACTACTTGAAAAGAAGTCCATTCCATTGGTTTGTCAATTAGCAGTACTTGTCCGGTTTTATAATCTTCAGCAGTCATTACACAAAGCTAACGATTATGGCAATGAGTCCGATAACCACGCAATACAATGCAAACCAGCTCAGTTTACTTTTGGGAACCAAAGTGATCATCCAGGTACAGGCAAACAGCCCGGAGATGAATGCGGCAATAAAGCCGAGTCCCAATGTAGATAGATTGACTGTTTCGGTACTTAAATCGCCGCTTGCGATGTCTTTGGCTATTTTTCCGAAGATCAAGGGCACCACCATTAAAAAGGAAAAACGCGCGGCCTTGCTCTTATCATTACCGAGTAATGCCGAAGTAGAAATAGTGGCCCCACTCCGTGAGATTCCGGGAAGTATAGCGATAGCCTGTGCTATTCCTATGATAAACGCGTTTTTAAAAGAAACCTGTTTACCGGTATTTCCGGCCCGGTCTGCCAGCCATAGCAAAAGGGCGGTAACCATTAGCATACCACCAACAAAAGCAATACTTCTACCAAATAGGGACTCCAATTGTTCTTCGAATAAGATACCTACGATCACCGCAGGGATCATTGAAATGATAATTTTTGAGGAAAAGCGGGTTTCTTCGTTCCATTTAAATTTTAACAAACCGCTTACGATCTGCCATGCATCTTTTCTGAATACAACCAGGGTACTAAGGGCGGTGGCGAAGTGAAGTACGACGGTAAACAATAAGCGTTCTTCGGGAACCGAGTTATCTCCTAATATAGCCTTCCCTAATTCGAGGTGACCGCTAGAAGAAACGGGTAGAAATTCGGTAAACCCCTGGACCAATCCAAGTACAACTGATTCCCAAGCTTCCATGTATTATTTTTTCTTGTTCGGGTTTGATAAAATGGCATATACTTCGAAACCAAAACCAATGAGGATTAAAGCAGGTGCGAGTCGAATACGTCGCCAACTGTAGATCTCGGGATTAAAAACATTGGGGTCATCACTGCCACCTCCGGCCATTAAAATGAATCCTAAGGCGATAAAAGCGGTCCCGATAAGCATAAACTTGTAATTTTTTCGCTCAAATATAAATGAGGTGTTCTTTGCTAGTTCTTCTTTTCGTTTCTTTTCTCCCATTTGAGTTAATTTATCCGAGGTGATTAACGGTTATTCCAAAGTGGTAAATTCAGTAAAAAATAAACTCATCTTTAATCGCCAATTGAGCTATATGTTTTGATGCTCCCATGATAGTACTGGCAGGGCGCAAGGTAACTTTTTTTTTAAACTATTTGTTCAACCGCTTCCGGTGTCAGCCATGATTCCGGTCATCGATTGATGTAGTAGAAATATCCATCAGTCTCATGGAAGACGATATCGGAAGTGCCACCTTCTGAAATTCCGGAAACGGTAGTTTCTTTTATTTCACAATCTTCCGGTTTTGGGTTTTGAATGATACAACTTTTCAGCATAAAAAAGAGGGCGAGAAAAGGTAGGATATAGAGATATTTCATGACTTTTTCATACGGATGCTATTCAATAATACAATTCGTCAGTACGCAGATTCAAAAATCGCTGAGTAGCAAAAAACGTACTTAACCAGGCGATAAATATACCCATCGAAATAATGAATAATAACAGGCCTCCCAATAGCAACTTGTCACTCAATAATTCCAACTGAGGCCACGTATTGTCCAGAATATAGACAACACCTGAAACACCCGACATCGCTATGATCGAACCGATGAATCCGAGTCGAATATTTTTCCAAATAAAAGGACGCCTGATAAAATGTTTGGTGGCGCCCACCATTTGCATTGTTTTAATAGTGAAGCGTTTGGCATATACCGAAAGGCGAATAGAACTATTGATCAATAAAACTGCAATGATCAGAAAGACCCCACTGAATACCAATACCCAAAAGCTTATTACCTTTATGTTCTTGTCGAATAATTCGACCAAAAGTTCGTCGTATTCCACCTCGGCAACAAAGTCTTTGAGACGTATTTCATCAGCAATATCTTTGAGTTGTTCCGAAGTAACGAATTCGGCCAATAATTCAACATCAATACTATTTTGAAGTGGGTTGTATCCCAAAAACTCCAGGTAATCCTCGCCTATGGTTTCCATATGTTGTTCGGCTGCCTCTTCTTTGGATACGTAGGTGGCAGATTTGGTATAATCTGCCATTTCGAGGCTTTGCTTTAGCTGATTTATTTCAACTTCTTTGGCAGAATCTTTCAAATATATCGACAAGGGGATCTGCTCTTTAAAGTAACGTGACAATTGATTCGAATGGATCAAAAACAATCCTAACAATCCTAATAAGAACAGCACCAACGAAATACTAAGGACCACGCTAAAATAGGATGAGATCAACCTGCGTTTTTGATATTTTTCGAATGATGATGCCATGGATATGGTGTAAATGGATATGTAAAAATACGATGATTTTTACTTATCACACTTACTAACGTTTAAACTTTTGTCTTTCGTACAATAGCCGTAAATTTGCTCCTCCAAATCGGATAAGGATGAGTAAATATCACTTTAATGATATAGAGGCCAAGTGGCAAAAATTCTGGGCGGAGAATGGAACTTTCCAGGCGGAAAACCAAAGTGATAAACCTAAGTATTATGTATTGGATATGTTCCCTTACCCATCGGGAGCGGGACTTCATGTAGGGCATCCCCTGGGCTATATTGCCAGTGATATCTATGCTCGATACAAACGTCACAAAGGCTTTAATGTATTGCACCCTCAGGGGTATGATTCGTTTGGATTACCAGCCGAACAATACGCTATACAAACAGGGCAACACCCTCGCAAGACCACTCAGGAGAATATTGGCCGTTACCGTGTGCAACTGGATAAAATTGGTTTTTCTTTTGACTGGAGTCGGGAAGTAAGGACCTCAGATCCCAGTTACTACAAATGGACCCAATGGATCTTCATTCAATTATTTGAAAGCTGGTATTGCAAAACCCTCGAAAAGGCTCTTCCTATCTCTGAGTTGGTAGAAGTGTTTTCTGAACAAGGAAACGAAAGTATCAATTTTGATTGCGGATATGATGCGCCGATATTTTCAGCAGATGAATGGAAGGCTTATTCCGAAGAAAAAAAAGAAAGTATCCTACTTAATTACCGGCTCACCTATTTGGCCGAGACCGAAGTAAATTGGTGTCCGGAGTTGGGTACTGTATTGGCGAACGATGAGATCGTCAACGGAGTTTCCGAACGTGGAGGTTATCCTGTGGTCCGGATGAAAATGATGCAATGGAGTATGCGTATTACCGCCTATGCACAGCGCCTGCTCGACGGGCTTGATAAAATTGATTGGCCACAGTCATTGAAAGATACTCAGATAAATTGGATAGGAAAGTCCAAAGGGGCTCTTGTAACCTTTAATGTAGTTCGGGCCAACGAGGATCTGAGAGGAGCAAAAATTGAAGTGTTTACCACGCGGCCGGATACTATTTTTGGAACTAGCTTTATAACCTTAGCACCCGAACATGATCTGGTAGAACGCTTAACTACTATTGAGCAGAGGTTTGAAGTTTCAAAATATATAGAGGCCACTTCAAAGCGAAGTGAGCGTGAACGAATGGCCGATGTGAAAACGATCAGTGGTGTGTTTACAGGGGCCTATGCCGTGCATCCTTTTAGTGGGGAAGAAATCCCAATATGGATAGGAGATTATGTGTTGGCGGGCTACGGAACCGGTGCGGTGATGAGCGTACCCTGTGGAGACCAACGGGATCATGATTTTGCAAATCATTTTAATATTGACATTCCCAACATCTTTGAAGGAATTGATATTTCCGAAGAAGCCTTCGTCGATAAAGACAATACGATCATTGCGAATAGTGATTTTATCAACGGATTGAATTATGAAGAAGCATCCCAGAAAGTGATCGAAGCGTTGGAAGAGAAAAATACGGGTGAAGGCAAGATAAACTATCGATTACGTGATGCTGTGTTTTCGAGGCAACGATATTGGGGAGAGCCTTTCCCGGTCTATTACAAAGATGGAATCCCAAAGATGATAGCGATAGAGCATCTTCCATTAACACTCCCTGAAGTAGAGAAATACTTACCCACAGAAACAGGGGAACCACCCTTGGGCCGTGCCGATGTCTGGGCTTGGGATACTGATAAGAACGAAGTTGTCCCTAACCATAAAATTGATCATGAAACCGTATTTCCCTTAGAGTTGAATACTATGCCCGGCTGGGCAGGCAGCAGCTGTTATATGTTCCGTTATATGGATCCACACAATGAAGAAGAGCTTGCCTCCAAAGTCGCTATGGACTATTGGGAAAATGTCGATCTGTATATAGGGGGAAGTGAACATGCAACCGGACATTTGCTCTACAGCCGATTCTGGGTCAAATTTCTCTACGATCTCGGAATTCTGAGTGTGGACGAGCCCTTTAAGAAGTTGATCAACCAGGGAATGATCATGGGAGAGAGTGCTCTTGCCTATAGATGGGATTACGGATTAGAAGGTAAGAGTGAAAAAAGAATACCAGTTTTTGTTTCGAAACATATAATTGATAAGGCAATTAGTGAAAAAGTGTTTTTGAAAAATGTCAATAAGAATATTGAAGATTTAGTTTTTAAACTATCTAAAAATCATGATAAGCTAATTTTTTCTTCAAAAACTAAATTGTCACATTTTAGTCCAATACATGTTGATATTTCAATGGTTAACTCTTCAAATGAACTTGATATCGAAGCTTTTAAAAACTCTCGTCTGGAGCTTGAAAGTGCCGAATTCGTCACCGAAGACGATGGTACGTTTAAAGTCTCTCGTGAAATAGAGAAAATGTCCAAGTCCAAGTACAATGTGGTCAACCCCGATGATATATGCGAGCAATATGGGGCAGATACCCTGCGTATGTACGAAATGTTCCTGGGCCCCTTGGAGCAGGCCAAACCATGGAATACGGCCGGGATCAGCGGAGTCCATTCGTTCCTGAAAAAAATGTGGAAATTGTATCACTCGGGTGCAAAGGATGGTTTTAACGTATCGAATAAAGTTGCCTCAAAAGATAACCTAAAGACCCTTCATAAAACCATAAAGAAAGTAGAAGAGGATATCAAAAATTTCAGTTTTAATACTTCGGTTTCCAGTTTTATGATCGCCGTAAATGAGTTAACTTCTCAAAAATGCAATAACAGGGAAATTCTCGAACCACTGGTAATTTTGATCTCACCATACGCCCCTCATATCGCCGAAGAGTTGTGGGAGAAATTAGGACATAAAGAGAGTATCTCGACCGCTCCCTTTCCGAAGTTTGAATCTGAGTACTTAGTCGAAAACAGCAAAGAATACCCTATTTCATTCAACGGGAAAACGCGCTTTACCATGGAGCTGCCTCTGGATATGAGCAAAGGCGATCTTGAAGCGGCGGTGATGGCACACGAAAAGACCATTCGGTATCTGGATGGAAGAACACCCAAAAAAGTGATCGTGGTTCCGGGGAAAATTATAAATATCGTAGGGTGATGGATGATGTTGCTGTCTTCACATTATTGACGGATTGTCAGCCGTTTTGCTTCGGCCTTATTTTTGCTGAAGATCAATTAACTTTGAATAACTTTAAACTTCAGAAACGATGATGGGATATTATATACTGGCGGGAGTTCTCTTTTTAGTGAGCTCATTTGTTAGCAATCGACTTAAAAGCAAATTCAGAAAATACTCTAAGATAAATTTACAAAACGGGATGAGCGGTGCAGAGATCGCCGAAAAAATGCTGTCCGACAATAATATTTTTGATGTTCAGGTGATTTCCACTAAAGGAATGCTAACAGACCATTACAATCCGACAAATAAAACAGTAAACCTGAGCGAAGCTGTGTACAATCAAAGGAACGCCGCCGCTGCCGCTATCGCTGCACATGAATGCGGCCATGCCGTACAGCACTCCACGGCCTATAGCTGGTTGCAAATGCGAAGCCAAATCGTTCCCGTCGTTGGAATTGCCAGTAAATTATCCAATTTCGTGATCATGGCAGGATTAATAATTACGGCTATTGGAGCCTTGGGAGGTATAGGAGCTTATATATTTTTATTAGGAATTGGCCTTTTCGCTGTAACCACTGCGTTCGCCTTCATCACTTTACCGGTTGAATTTGATGCCAGTAAGCGGGCTTTGGTTTGGTTGCAAAAAGAAAATATGGTCACCGAGCAAGAGTATTCAGGGGCCCAAGATGCTTTAAAATGGGCGGCTCGTACCTACGTGGTTGCAGCCTTTGGATCTCTGGCAACACTCTTGTATTTTATTATGATCTTTATGGGGAGACGATAGCGTTCATTGTCAGGAAAACATACACTCTTTAAATATAATATCAGGAGGGATAATTTTCAACCCATTATATTATCGGGATTATATCCCAAATAATCTGTAAAATGTTCCTTAAAACTTATACCGTGTGTATTCAGTTCCTTTAAAATAGGTTCATAGACCTCTTTGGTTATTGGAATTTGTACACCCAGAGTTGATATTTTCTTATTTAAGATCCGTAGAGCTGCCATGGCTACGGGAAGACCAACGGATTTTGCCATCGCGGTATGGATTTGATCTTCTCCAATGAGCGCCATATTGCTGTCTATTTGTTTTTTCTTGCCTTCGAGTTCGTACCCAAATTTGTGATACATCACTATCATATCTTTATCATCTTCATTGAGCGTCCATTTGTCCATCAATATTTTCTGAAGACATTTTGCAGGACTGGCATTTTCGATCCCCAGCTTCTTTTCATTATTGAATAGGTCCAATTCCATTAATTTGTACCACATCAAATCGTCCTGATCGATCTTTAGGGCGTAGCGCATTTTCAATTCAACCGAATCTGTGGGGGAATAGGGTAAAAACAAGTTTACAAAATCGCGATACGATAATTTTTCAGAATTCGGAATAGTATAGCCGTCATCGGTCATTCCCATTTGCACAAACATATTCCAGGCCTTACTGAAGCCAACCCGCCTCATGGTTCCTCGATAGAGCGTAAGTATATCCTGAAGGCCATAAATGCTTTGGTATCTCAAAGAGTTTCGGTTGGCATAGGCTTCAAATCTTCCATAATCATCTATATCGAGGAATTCCGTTCTTCTGAATAACTTATGATACGGGATGAATTTATAAGTTCCTTCTTGAATAAATTTAGCAGCCCCACCTTGCCCTGCCAAAACTACGTTACGGGGGTTCCAGGTAAATTTATAATGCCAAAGGTTATCATCGCTTTCGGGAGCGACGAGGCCACCCGTAAACGATTCGAATAAGAGCATTTTCCCGCCCCCATCACGAATACGATCGATCACTTGCATTGCGCTCATATGGTCTATTCCGGGATCGACGCCGATTTCATTCATAAAAACCAATCCTTTTTCTTTGGCCTCCTCGTCCAAGGCCTGCATTTCATCGTTTATGTAGGACGCTGTCACAAGGTGTTTACTAAAGGCAATGCAATCTTTAGCTGCTTCCATATGGAAACGGGCAGGAAGCATAGAGATAACCAGATCGGAGCTTTTAATCGCATCCTGTCGCTGGGCTTCATCCAAAACATCCAGTAAGATCGCTTTGGCATTGGGATGTCCTTGTACAAATTTTTGTGCGTTCTCAAGGGAAAGATCTCCAAGGGTTATAAAGAGGTTCTCGCTTTGAGATTTATCGAGTAAATACTTGATTAAACTTGTGGCAGAACGTCCGGCACCAATGACTAAAATATTTCGCATTCCTAGTATTTTCGTAAATTCGTATGTTTGTATCTGGAAAGGACGAATGTAGTAAATTACGCGAATACCAATGAAACGAACAGCGAAAATTTTAAGAAAAATCCGTGGTTATTAAATCTTAAAAGCTTGAATAAATTGGACAAAAGAATTGTGGTTACAGCTTCTTTTTTGGGAGCACTGACCATAGCTATTGGTGCTTTTGGAGCACATGGTTTAAAACAGCTCGTAGAGGCCGATGTCATTACCAGTTTTGAAACAGGAGTGCGCTACCAAATGTTTCACCTAATAGTGTTGCTCATCATTGGTTTTTCCGTTCCTATTTCAGCAACGACTAAAAAATGGGTGTTTTGGTTTTTTATCGGCGGAATTATATTGTTCTCAGGCTCCATTTACATCATGGTCTTGAAAGAGATACTGCCCTTCGACGTTAAATTCCTCGGTCCTGTCACTCCTTTGGGAGGCCTCTCATTTATAATAGGGTGGCTTCGCTTAGGTTATGGATTATTAAAGTTAAAATCGTAAGAATTCTGGATCAATTAAGGTATTATCTATTTTAGTTTTTTTATTTTTGCCCTCAACAAACACTAAGTTATGGTCGACAACAACCAAACTACGAAAACGATTTCACTGGAAGACTATGGAATCAAAGCTTCAAAAATAAATTACCAACTTACCTCACAAGAATTACACGAAGAAACATTGGCAAAAGGACAAGGGAAAGAAACCAATACAGGTGCTCTAGCTATTAATACAGGGGAATTCACCGGCCGCTCTCCCAAAGACCGTTTTATAGTAAAAGATGAAGTTACTGCCGATAGAGTATGGTGGGGTAAAATAAATATTCCGTTTGAGGCAGATAAATTCGATGCTTTGTACGATAGAGTTGTCGCATATCTTAATGGGAGCGAAGTGTATGTTCGCGATTGCTATGCATGCGCAGATATAAACTATAAATTGAATATACGGGTCATTAACGAACATCCCTGGAGCAATATGTTTGCACTTAATATGTTTTTACGTCCCAATGCTGAAGAATTAGAAGATTTTGATCCGGATTGGATCGTTGTGAATGCTCCCGGATTTATGGCAATCCCTGAACGAGATGGAACAAGACAACATAATTTTGCTATTTTGAATTTCAGCAAAAAGATCGCTTTGATTGGAGGAACCAGCTATACAGGAGAGATTAAAAAAGGCATATTCTCTGCACTGAATTTTATCCTTCCGGTATTTCAAAATACCTTGCCTATGCATTGCTCCGCTAATGTTGGCGATGATGGGGAAACAGCCATTTTCTTCGGGCTTTCCGGGACCGGGAAAACCACACTTTCTGCCGATCCCGATCGAAAGTTGATCGGTGATGATGAGCATGGATGGACAGCGGAGAACAGTGTTTTTAATTTTGAAGGAGGCTGCTATGCAAAAGCAATTGACCTATCCGAAGAAAATGAACCCGATATCTACAGAGCGATCAAACCCGGCGCTATTTTGGAAAATGTCATCATGGATGAAAACGGGCAAGTAGATTTTAGCGACGTATCTATCACTCAAAATACACGTGTGAGCTACCCTATTTATCATATTGATCATATTCAGGTACCATCCATTGGTCACAATCCGAAAAATATATTCTTTCTAACTGCAGATGCTTTTGGTGTACTCCCTCCCATTTCCAAGTTGACTCCGGGGCAGGCAGCTTATCATTTCATAAGCGGATATACAGCCAAAATAGCTGGAACGGAAGAAGGAATCGAAGAACCTCTTCCAAGTTTTTCCGCATGTTTTGGAGCTCCATTCATGCCGCTACACCCTACAAAATATGCCGAGATGCTGAGCTCGAAAATGCTAAAAACCGGAGTGAATGTCTGGTTGGTGAATACAGGATGGACCGGGGGTCCCTATGGCGTTGGCAGCAGAATGAAACTAAAGTACACCCGTGCGATGATCACAGCGGCTCTAAAAGACCAATTGAAAGAGGTAGCATACGAACAACATCCCATATTTGGATTGAGTGTTCCGCAGAGTTGCCCAAACATACCCAGTGAGGTATTGAATCCCAGAGGGACCTGGGCAGACAAAACCGCCTATGATATCAAAGCAAAAGAATTAGCGACCTCCTTTGAAGAGAATTTCAAGCAATTTGCTGATTATGCCAATGAGGATATCCTTTCGGGAGCTCCCATAGGGTAATTGGATTAAAGCATCGAATTACAAAAGGATCGTAATTGCGATCCTTTTGTGCTTTTAGATATTGCGGAATGAAACAGCCAGCTCCAAATAAAAATCGCCCTATTTTTTTTTAAAGCGATTTATCTCATTCCGAAGAAATGAATATTTATTTCCTTCCGTTTACTTGTTTTATATATTTTTCCAGTGCCATCGTCATCGAAGGAGTGTCAGGAGTAGGTGCTTTTATGTCTACCCTTAATCCATTATCGGTGGCTGCTTGCACGGTTGTGTTTCCGAAGACCGCTATTCGCGTGTCATTTTGTTGGAAGTCCGGGAAATTCTCCAATAATGATTTTATTCCTGAAGGGCTAAAG